>NZHT01000102.1 GCA_002691385.1 Flammeovirgaceae bacterium
TAGGCATGCAGATAAGTGTGCTCAGAATTGGAATTGTCTTATCTAAAGCCGGAGGAGCACTTCCTAAACTCTCCCTACCAATCTCGTGGGGGGTCGGCGCACCAATTGGGTCAGGAAGGCAAAGTATGAGTTGGATTCATCTGGATGACTTAGTGAAGATGTTCGTTTTTGTGGTGGAGCGACAGGTGATGGGGACTTACAATGCGGTCACACAAAACACGACCAATGCCTTACTGACCCAAGCCATTGCTCAGCAATTAAAAAAGCCCTTGTTTTTACCCAATGTACCTAGTTTTTTTCTTAAAATAAGTTTTGGTGAGATGTCAAAAATAATTTTAGGAGGAAATCGGGTAAGCGGGATAAAAATTACCGAACAGGGATTCAAGCCAGATTACCCTACTCTTGAAGGGGCATTAAGTGATATTTTCAGTAAATAGATAATTAAAAAGGAGGATATCATTTAGGCTTATTTTTTCTAAACAAGGGGAAGAAAGTTAGGAAGTTAAAGCCAAAGCAATTTTTTTAGAGTTTAAGCTGATGAGACCTGCTGGTACAAAATAGCAACAATGGTTGATTGCTTCCTTTTATCGGCATTATTTGCTTCTTCCGAATTTTTAGTTTTAGATCTACTTAATAGTTAATTTTGCGCGTTGTTGTACCAAATAATTTATGGGGAAAAGAAAATTGATCGAACAAAAACAAATTGATGATGGGGTCATAGAAATAATTGGAGCGCGTGAGCACAATTTAAAAGATATCCATCTGACCCTCCCACGAGGCAAATTCATAGTCATCACGGGGATCAGCGGGAGTGGAAAATCATCCTTGGCATTTGATACCCTATATGCCGAAGGTCAGCGGCGATACATGGAAAGTTTTTCTGCCTACGCACGTTCCTTTATTGGGAACATGGAACGGCCGGATGTTGATAAAATCAATGGATTAAGTCCCGTGATTGCCATTGAGCAAAAGACGACCTCACGAAACCCGAGATCTACTGTTGGCACTACCACTGAAGTATATGATTTCTTGCGATTGTTATTTGCAAGAGCAGGGAAAGCGTATTCTTATGTCACAGGGAAAGCTATGATCAAGCAGTCTGAAGCTCAAATTTTGGATCAATTGTATCATCATTATCAAGGACAGCGACTGATTTTATTAGCACCCGTCGTTAAAGGTAGAAAAGGACATTATCGCGAGCTTTTCGAGCAGATTAGAAAAATGGGCTATTCCAAAGTCCGTATCAATGGGGCGATCTTAGACTTGACACCAAAGATGCAAGTAGACCGATACAAGACCCATGATATTGAAATTGTTATTGATCGTATGGTCATAGAAAAGAAAGATCATAAACGCGTCAACGATTCTATTGGGACGGCGTTGAAGCAAGGCAATGGAGTCATGATGACCTTAGCAGAGACTGAAGAACTATCTTATTTCTCAAAAAATTTAATGGATCCGGAGACAGGTTTGGCATATGATGAACCTGCCCCTAATACTTTTTCTTTCAACTCTCCTTACGGAGCATGCAATCAATGTAATGGCTTGGGGGGGATAGAAGAGATTACAGAAACAGCAATCCTTCCCAATCCTTCATTAAGTATCAGTAGGGGAGGGATCTTGCCTTTGGGTATGTACAGAGATATTTGGATTTTTAAGAAGATAGAAGCGATTCTTAAAAAAAATAAAATAAATATCACCACGCCAATTAAAGATATACCTCGACCGATATTGGATATTTTGCTTTATGGAGAATCCGAATCCATTCAGGTGAGTTCTGTTAAATATCCTGGGACTGATTGGACCACTACTTTTGAGGGGATTATCAATTTTTTGAATAAGCAACGAGAAGAAGGGTCTGAAAAAACGCGTCAGTGGATACGAGATTTTATGGATATCAAGACTTGTGATGCATGTCACGGCTTTAGGCTAAAAAAGGAATCATTACATTTTAAGATTGCAGATAAGCACATTGGGGAGCTATCAATGATGAGCATCAATGTGTTAGATGATTGGTTTAAAAATTTAGAATCAAAATTGGATGAACGGCAAAATATCATAGCTAAGGAGATCCTAAAAGAGATTAGAAAGCGGATTGGATTTATGTTAAATGTAGGTTTAGATTATTTGGATTTGAATCGACCTTTGAGGACTTTGTCAGGAGGAGAAGCTCAGCGCATTCGTTTGGCAACTCAAATTGGAACTCAGCTGGTTAGCGTTCTGTATATTTTAGATGAGCCTAGTATTGGGCTTCATCAAAGGGATAATATGAAACTTATCAAAGCATTACAAGAACTTCGGGATTTGGGCAATACGGTGATCGTAGTGGAGCATGATAAAGAAATGATGCTTGAATCTGATTTCATTGTGGATATTGGTCCGGGTGCTGGTAGGTTTGGAGGGCAAATTGTGGCTGCTGCACCACCTTTAGAGTTTTTAAAAAAAGATACAACAACAGCCAATTATTTAAATGAAAAGCTCCGTATCGAAGTACCCAAAACACGTAGAAAAGGCACCGGAGATCAAATTATTTTGAAGGGCCCTTGTGGACATAATCTTAAAAACGTAACATTGAAATTAAATTTGGGTAAAATGATTTGTATTACCGGTGTTTCGGGTAGCGGTAAATCAAGTTTGATTCATGAAACCCTTTATCCAATTTTGAGAAAACATTTTTATAAGTCAAGAAAAGAACCTTTGCCCTACGCATCCATAAAAGGGATTGATCACTTGGACAAGGTAATAGAAGTAGATCAATCACCTATTGGTCGTACACCAAGATCCAACCCGGCAACTTATACAAGTGTTTTTACAGATATTAGGGCTTTATTCTGTGAATTGCCAGAAGCTAAAATTAGGGGATACAAGCCCGGTAGGTTTTCCTTTAATGTTAAGGGAGGAAGATGCGAAACTTGTCAAGGGGGTGGCATGAGGCTCATTGAAATGGATTTTCTTCCTGATGTGTTGGTCACTTGTGAGACGTGTAAAGGGAAAAGATATAACCGTGAGACTTTGGAAGTTCGTTTTAGAGGTAAATCTATCGCTGACATGCTAGATATGACTGTAGAGGAGGCGGTGATTTTTTTTCAAAGTCAACCAAAAATATTAAGAAAAATTGAAATGTTGGATCAAGTAGGCTTGGGCTATATCATGCTAGGACAGCAAGCAACGACCCTTTCAGGAGGTGAAGCTCAGCGGGTCAAGTTGGCTACTGAACTATCCAAAAAAGATACAGGTAAGACGCTTTACATTCTCGACGAACCAACCACGGGATTGCATTTTCAGGACATAGGGCATTTGCTAGACGTCTTGAACCGATTGGTAGATAAGGGGAATACTGTATTGATTGTCGAACATAATATGGACATTATCAAGGTAGCCGATGAAGTCATAGATTTAGGACCTGAAGGAGGGGAAAAAGGGGGAAATATTTTAATGATAGGTACTCCTGAGACATTGGCGAGGTGTGAAGGCAGTCATACCGCTATCTATTTAAAGAATGAGTTAACTTTAAAGAAATGAGCAAGCAGCAGCTTTATTGGCTATTTCAAATGGCTGGTTGGTCTTTATATGGGGCCATTCAACTTTTTCTATACAGTGTAGAATTTCAAATTACTCTTTCTTTTTTTTCGGGTCAGGTATTGCAGGTGACTTTTATGGTTGCTTTGACCCATTTGTTTAGAAATTATATCATTCGAAATAATTGGATCGATATTAAATGGGTAGCCTTGATTCCGAGGTTTATGATTGCGATGGTAGTTTTTTCATTCACGCATTATTTATTTATCATTCTTATTTCGATCTTGTCTGGAGATTTGAATGAAATCCAAGAATTTAATGTGTTCTATATTTTGGCAAGTATGCTACAATCTATGGGACTATTTGGGATTTGGTCTTTGATTTATCTTTCATTTCTTTATTTTGAAAGGTACAATAGATCCCTGAAATCTGAAGCTGCCATAAAAGAGATCGAACTTAATAATTTAAAGTCTCAGCTCAATCCCCATTTTATTTTTAATGCCCTCAATAGCATTCGAGCGTTAGTCCAGGAAGATCCCTTAAAATCCAAAAAAGCCATCACCCAATTATCGAATATTCTCCGGAATGTTTTGAAGGCCCAACCTCAAGAAACCATCCCTTTCAGGGAAGAGTTGGCTACCGTTAAGGATTATTTAGCACTAGAAGCCATCAGATATGAAGAACGGATAGAAATTAGTTATGAGATTGATGAGCATTCAAATTTTTTCTGCGTACCTCCTTTGATGTTGCAAACCCTAGCAGAAAATAGCATTAAGCATGGTATTTCTAAACTTAAAAAGGGCGGAAAACTTGAATTGATTACCCAAAGAGTTCCGGAAGGATTGCAGATTCAAATAAAGAATAGTGGAAAGCTCACAACCAAAAAGCAAAAAAAAACAGGTTATGGTTTGTTAAACACAGAAAAAAGATTAAAATTAATATATGGTGATCAAGCGTCATTACATATTCGTAACACAAATGATCACACTGTATTGACACAAATTATTATACCTAAACCTGTATGAGAGCAATAATTATTGATGACGAACGATTGGCCAGAAAAGAGCTAAATAACTTGTTAGAGAATTATCCTGAAATTGAAATTGTAGATCAGGCGGTAAATGCGGATGAGGCTTTTGAAAAGATCAAACAGCTAGATCCTGATTTAATTTTTTTAGATATTCAAATGCCTGGAAAAACAGGATTTGAATTACTTGAGGAGCTTGAAAAAGTACCCAAAGTTATATTTACTACTGCTTATGATGAGTTTGCTATAAAGGCTTTCGATGTGAACGCCCTCGACTATCTATTAAAACCAATTCAAGAAGAACGTTTGAAAGATGCCATAGCTAAGGTTTTAGCAGTTGAGACAAGCGCTATAGCAGAGCGTGCACAAGGGGGAAGTTTGGAGACCAAACAATCATTGAGTGTTAATGATCAAGTATTTGTTAAAGATGGTGATCGATGTTGGTTTATAAGTTTGAAGGAAATCAGACTATTTGAATCCGATGGGAACTATATTAAGGTATATTTCAACAACGTGAAGCCCATGATTCATAAAAGTTTGAACGCCTTGGATGAAAAGTTGGATGGGAAAAGTTTTTTCAGAGCAAGCAGAAAGCACATTATTAACATGAGTTGGATAGAAACCATTGAAACTTGGTTTAATGGAGGGTTATTGGTACAATTGAAGGGTGGAGAAAAGGTAGAAGTAAGTCGACGACAGGCGGCCCGATTTAAAGAGAAAATGAGCTTATAGAAGGATTATGAAATAGGATAAAATAGGCGGGCACAGATTTCATCACTGATAAGAAAACCAGCAAAAGTCAGTTTGAGTTTATTTTTCTCCAAAAAAGCCAAGCCTTCCAAGCAGATTTGATCAATAAATTTAAGGTGGTCATTTCTAATATCCCTGTGAAATTTTTCTTCAAACTGTTCAAAATCAAGGCCAAAATGAGTTCTCAATCGCGTCATGATGTATTCATTCATTTTTTCCGTTAAAGAGAGCGGCTCTATGATTAGTTGGGCATGACCGATATCCATTTGTTTTAAATAAATTTGATTGTTACTGATGTTATGACCTCGATTTTCACCATCAAAGGAATGTGCTCCAGGTCCAATTCCTAGGTAAGGGTTTTGGAGCCAATAAGAAGAATTGTGCCGGGAAAAGTGTTTATTTTTTGCAAAAGAGGAGATTTCATAATGTTCATATTGATTTTGTATTAATACCTCATGAACGATACGATAATTTCTTTCATAGTCAGCATCCGAGGGGAAGGCTCTTTTGTTTTGTATCTTCCAATTCCCAAACACAGTTTTGTCCTCAATCGTCAGCCCATAGATCGAAAGATGTGGAAGATCTAAATTCATTAAAATTTTTAAATCAGTATTCAACAATATGTCACTTGCATCTGGAAGGGCAAACATAAGATCGGCAGAGATATTGTGAAATCCAGCTTGACGTACCCATTCGATACTTTTTAGGGCTTGATCGGCGCTGTGAGATCTATTGAGGATTTTTAAGATTTTATCATTAAATGTTTGAATACCAATGCTCAATCGATTGATGCCAGCACGCTTCCAAGATTTGGCTTTGTCAGAATCTATATCATCAGGATTGGCTTCCAAGGTGACTTCAGCAGACGTAGAAACATTATAATAGGTTTTGATCGTTTCCATTAAAATATTAAGCGACTGATCTGCTAAAATAGATGGAGTTCCACCACCGAAGTAAATCGTATCAATAGAGCTTTTGGGAGTTGAACTACGCAATTTCAATTCTTTGGCAAGTCCTTTAACCATACGATTCAGAGAATGTAATTGCGTACTAAAATGGAAATCACAATAGTTACAAGCCTTTCGGCAAAAGGGGATATGAATGTAGAGTCCAGACAATTTTTTATGATGAAGCAAAAGTAATTGGATTATGTCTCAAATCTCATTTGCATCTTATAAGTTATTAACAAATGCATCCCTTCTATTTTTTTTATTGAATATTGTAATATTTAATTTTATAAATGAAGGGTTTTAAATAATTTTAAATCACAATATTTTCCATTTAAAAATGCAATTAATATTATCTAGCTCAATTTGCTTGTGAGATTTTTATCATGTCTTTTTTTAACTATTTTTTTAGGGTCAATGACTGCCTTATCTAGGGGGCATTCTGTCATAACTAAGGATATATCAGATCAGTTTATTTTGGTGGATCAAGTTGGGGATACCTTGAACTCAATTTCAGGAATAGATGCTTCTGTGTGCTTAGTTTTATCAAAGAATTTGATTTTTCGTGAGCTGTTGATTGAAAACAGTAAGCCGATGACTGTTTGGATAAATAACCGATTAAATGCTTCAAACATTTATACTTGCACCATACCTAGAGATCAAATTTATATTGGAAGTTCCCAAGATTCGATCATTTTAATAATTCAGGGGATACAGGAAATAGAAGATTTACAGGCATATTTAATAGGTCTGAATTCGGCTTCTTCGTTTATGGATTTAAACGGGACAAAAAAAGTTAACAATCAATACGATTTTTTTATCATGCAAGTATTGGTTTTGTTATTCGTAATAGGTCTTATGAAGAGGTTTGACCTTAATTTTCTTTTGAGTTTAGTAAAGAGGCCCTTTCTATTTCCATCTCGAGAATTGAAGGGCAATTTTACAATTAAAGAGAATTATAAATTTTTAATAAGAGGGAGTTTTATATCCACACTCTTGGGGATATCATATTGGTTTCTCGAAAATTACCAGCTAGGTCAAAGTTATTCTTTAAGAGGGAATCTAGTGTCTTGGCTTATTTACTCATTATATGCTTTCGGGCTGTTGTTAATCAAATACATTATGGTATATATTTTCGGATATATACATCAATTAAAACCTTTGAGCCATTATCAATTTTCTGCCTTTATTAATTTTACAATGGCTACTTGTTTAATTTTTTTAATTTTCGTCAATACCAATCTTTGGTTTTCATTCTATGAGCCAAACGCATTGACGGATTTTTGGAATTATTATTTTTTGGGAGCGATCATTTTGTTTTACATCTATCTATTCTTTTATATGTCGTTTAAAAAAGAGGGTAGAAATTTTCACATTATTTCATATCTTTGCAGCACTGAAATTTTAGGCATTTTTTATATTGCTATAATCTTGATAAAATAATTTTAATAATTTTTGTCATTTACCGTTTAGAACGAAAAGAAATTGGAAGATACTAAAAGAGTTACAAAAGTTGATAGTATTTTGGTTTCTCAACCAAAACCAAGTGGGGATAAATCACCCTATTTTGGACTTGCTGAAAAGTACAATTTAAAGATAGATTTTAGACCATTCATTCAAATTAATCCAACGGATGTAAAGCAGTTCAGGAAGCAAAAAATTAATATTTTAGACTTTACTGCGGTAATTTTTACTAGTCGCAATGCAGTGGACCATTTTTTTAGGCTAGCTGCGGAGATGAAAGTGGAGATTCCTCCGGATATGAAATATTTTTGTGTTTCAGAACAAACAGCCAATTATTTACAGAAATATATTGTTATAAGGAAGCGTAAGATTTTCTCTGGCCAGCGGACAGCTAAAGATTTGATGGAGCTGATAAAAAAGCACAAAACGGAAAAGTTTATTTTTCCTTGCTCGAGCATAAGGAAAAATGATATTCCTAATTTCTTGAAAGAGAACGACTTTGATTATGTTGAAGCTATTATTTATGAAACTGCAGCTAGTGATTTGTCAGATTTAGCAGACGTAAATTATGATATCATAGCGTTTTTTAGTCCTTCGGGCATTCAATCATTGTTCAAAAACTTTCCGAATTTCAAACAAAACAATACAAGAATTGCAGCTTTTGGCCCTACCACTGCTAAAGCAGTTACTGATGCGGGGTTAACCTTGGATATTCAAGCCCCACATCCTAACGCACCCTCTATGACGGGCGCCTTAGAGCTCTACATAAAGAAGGCTAATTAAGTACACAAAAAATAATTAACTATGGCCAGGGTTATATTAGAGCCTTATTTTGAATGGGAATAATATTCTTTCGAGTTGCTAATAATTTGCGATGATTTGATTATTTTGAATAGTATATGAAGGATAGACTTTTTTTAAGCATTTTGGGGATATTAGGGAGCATTTTACTTAGTCTACCTGCTCAGGCTCAAAATGATTCTTTTGTTAGTTTTAGTATCATGAATCCGACTTTACATAATCCGGCATGGATAGGTAAAAATCGGATGGGCCAGGTTGTCTTGCAAGCGCGAAGCCAATGGACAGGTTACAAAACATCATTCGATGGGAAGGGAGGGGCGCCGTCCTCGTTAGTTTTAAATATGTCCGTACCTATAGTTACGAAGTTCTCAGGCATTGGATTATCTGTTTTGAATGAAACGATCGGTCCGGTGAATAATATGGCTATTAATTTACCGCTTTCGTATAATATTGATCTTAATGGCAATGAACTTATTTTGGGTTTGATGCCTGGAATTATTTCTCGATCTCAGAATTTTAATGAACTTCGCTTCAATGATCCAGGAGACCCCTTTAATAATATTGGAACCCAAGAGACACAAACCTTATTCAATTTTGCAATAGGTACTTTGTATTCCTTGCCACGAAATGCTTATGTCGGATTAAGTATTTCTAATCTTACGCAGCCGGAATTCAATTATGGCTTATCAGGTATTTCCAACAAAAAATTGACAAATTATACGCTCATGTTAGGCGCCTTTAGGAATCTAAAAAAAGGCTTAGAATTCAGACCAAATTTGGTTGTTAAAACAGATTTGAATACCTTGACATTTGACTTGGGGGCTCAAGTTCAATATAACGCCAGAATGTGGATTGGGACTTCTTATAGGTGGTCCGAAGCATTTGTTGTAATGGGGGGCTATAGCTTAATGGAAAGAAACAGATTAAAATTAGGTTTTGCTTTAGATTTAGTCATTCGAGAAAGTCAAGCTAAAAAGGCTACTTCTCAAGAAATTTTTATAAGATATGATTTGTTAGATTTTGTATTTGGAGGTAAGAAAAAGGTTAAAACACCCAGATTTATAAATTAATATTATAAAATTCGCATAGTTTTTAATTAATATTATTGAATTTTTGGTGGCTAATTTATATTCAGCTTATATTTAAGGCTTAAAGTATCATGATTGAGATTGCATTTGTCAATTATCATTAAGTTTGCAGTTTGAAGAAAGTTATTATGAAATTTAAAAAAATTATGAAGTTACCCGCATTAAAAATGTTAGGCATGGCCTTGATATTTTCTAGTTGTGGTTTGATTGGAGGATTTGTTGGTGGTGGAGAGTCAGACGACCGAGGAGAGGTTTACGGTGTTCCGGACCGAGAGGGTTGGGAGATGACAAGGCCGTTTGGAATGGTGGCGATGAGAGCAGGGACTTTCCACATGGGTCAAGCAGATCAAGATGTTGCCGCGACACAGATCAACTATAATAAACAGATCACGATCAGTGCGTTTTTCATGGATGATACAGAAATTACGAACAATGAATATCGCCAGATGACTGAAAATTTAGCTGAGGCATCTGATACAGAATTACCTGAGGGCATGACGCTAGCACAGGTGCTGCCTGACACTACTGTATGGGTGAGTGACTTTACACACCACATGGGCGATCCAATGGTTGCCTACTATTGGTCACATCCTGCTTTTGACGATTATCCTGTCGTTGGAGTTAACTGGAACGCAGCAAGGTATTTCTGTGAGTGGAGAACTAACTATTTAAATTCTTACAGAGAAGCGCAGGGACTTCCATTGATGCCTGAGTTTAGACTTCCATCAGAGGCCGAATGGGAATATGCCTCAAGAGGAGGAAGAGATATGGCAAAATACCCTTGGGGGAATCCCTATGCACGAAATATGAAAGGATGTTTGCTGGCCAACTTCAAACCAGGACGTGGAAACTATTACGATGATGGATTTTCCTATGCTGCACCAACGGCAACTTTTTTTGCCAATGACTATGGTCTTTATGACATGTCTGGAAACGTAGCGGAATGGTGTGAAGATGCCTACAATCCATCCTCTGTTCCTTTGGTATGGGATTTGAATCCTACTTATTATGATGAAAGAGTTGCTGAGAAAGTAATTAGGGGTGGTTCCTGGAAGGATATTGCCTATTTTATCGAGACTGGGACAAGACAATTTGAACATAAGGATACGGCTAGATCGTCAATAGGCTTTAGATGTGCCATGTCTTATATTGGAAGATCAACCCGGTCGTTTAACTTTTAATAATTTAATAACTAAAACCACAAAAAAATGAGCGAGAAAAAAGGAGGCTTCATGGATTTATTGTTCACTACCATCATGCCCAAAGTATATGGTATTGGAGCTGCAGTCGTAATTGTAGGCGCCATGTTTAAAATTCTTCACTTACCCGGATCTTCTATTATGCTAGGTGTAGGGCTGACAGTTGAAGCAGTTATTTTCTTCTTAAGTGCTTTCGAACCGCCACATCCTGATCCCGAGTGGTCAAAAGTTTATCCTGAACTTGCACTTGATTATGATGGTCCGGCTGCGGCAGTACCTCAGAGAAGGGCTGCGCCAGCAGTGGCTGCTACTGGAATTTCAGCACAAATGGACAAAGTTATGGAAGATGCCAAAATAGGTCCAGACTTATTAAAAGGGTTAGGAGATGGTATGAGAAACCTTGCAGACACTGCAGGTAAAATGTCGAATCTTAGCGATGCTGCTGTAGCTACCAACGAATATGCAGAGAATATGAGGTCAGCATCAAAAACGCTAACTGAAATGAATAAATCTTATGGGATGTCTATGCAAGCTTTGGGAGCGATGTCAGAAGCCTCCAAGGGAGCCAAGGATTACCAAGCACAAGTTCTAACGGTTACGAAAAGTTTGAGCGCATTGAACGCCTTGTATGAAATGGAACTTCAAGATTCTCAAAGTCATACACAGGCATTGAATAAATTTTATTCCAATGTTACAGATGCCTTAGAAAGCATGGCAGAAGCGGGTAAAGAAACAGCAGCCTTTCAAGTTCAGCTAAACCAATTAACTTCTAATGTTGAGAATTTAAATAAAGTATATGGTGGCATGTTAACTGCTATGAAAAGTTGATTCTTAACAAATTAATTTAAACTTAACAAAAGATAAATTATGTCAGGAGGGAAAGAAACGGGACGTCAAAAAATGGTAGGTATGATGTATTTAGTGCTGACTGCTTTATTGGCGCTGAATGTGAGCAACACCATCATTGATAAATTCGTCTTCATTAATGAAAGTCTAGTAAGTGCTAACAACGAGACCCAAGATAGAAATATCCAAATAATGGAAAGTATTGTTAAGACTGTGGATGAAACAGGCAATCGTGAGGCTGATTTAAAGGTAATGGAAGCAGCTAAATTGGTTCATGAGAAAACTGATGTCTTGATGACCAAAATGGTCCAACTAAAGGACACCATGGTCGCGATCACAGGGGGCTACATTGAGTACGAACCTAGTTATGTGGGGGATGCCAAACATCTGGCTGGAAAGACGGATTACAGTAAAGTTGGTCATTATATGATGCCCATAGAGGAGGGAGGACAGGGTAAAGGCCAAGAGGTAAAAGATATGCTTAATGGCTATGCAGAAGATATCAAGGGAATTATGTCCGAATTTGGGGCTCCAGAATCAGAAGTTTTGAAATTTAAACCAATTGCAGTGGATGCTGTTGACGACCCTGTTTACAACAAAGATCCAAATCAAGCAGGTAAAGCGTTTGCTCAACTCGCGTTCTCCGATTCGCCTACTCCAGCCTGTCTTGCGACCGTTGCGGATTTTCAGTCAAAGATTTTGAGCTACGAAACTCGAGCTATGGCTTTCTTATCATCAAAAGTGGGTGCTGGAGATATTGCTTTTGATCAAATTGTCGCGATGGTTAGACCTGAGTCAAAATATGTTGCTGCTGGAACACCCTACAAAGCAGAGATGTTCATTGCTGCCTCAGCCTCAGCAATCGTGCCGACAATGACTTACAATGGTAAACCTATTAAAGTTCAAGGTGGCGTTGGATTAGTAGAATTTACGGCCTCCGCAAAGTTTTCAGGAAAGGAAATGCAAAAACGTCAAACCTTCGAAGCGGCGATTACTATTGATTTACCCGGAGGGGGAGATACCACATATGCAAGTATTGAAGAATATTTTGTAATGAAGCCAGTCATTCAGATTCAGTCAGCCTCAGTAGGGGCTCTTTATTTTAATTGTGGAAATAAACTAGATGTTCAAGTACCTGCATTAGGTACTACCTATAATCCAAGATTTTCTGCAAAAGGAGGATCTACCATTAAGGGAGCAACAGCAGGGGCTGTTACGATAGTACCTTCCGCAAAAGAGGTGGTTTTGAGTGTTTCAAGTAATGGTAATAGGATTGGGTCAAGAACTTTTGGAGTAAGACCTATCCCAGCTGTTGAAATTAAGGCTTTTTCGGATCGAGGAGAAGTCGATATTTCAAAAGGAATTCCTGCAAAAACACCGAGATTATCCATAAGAGCCATACCAGATGCAGGATTTAAAGAATTTTTGCCTGATGATGCTAAGTTTCAAGTGTCTCAAATCGTTGCTACGTTAGTAAGTGGTGGCGTAGGTAGGCAGAGTGTCAAAGGAAGCGGTAGTTTAAACTTATCTGCCATTGCTTCCTCTGCGCGAAAGGGGGACATACTGGTATTAGAATTCAAACAGGTAAAAAGAAAAAATTTTAAAGGAGATATTGAAAATTTCAACGCATACAATCGAAGTATGTCAATTCCGTTGAAATAGGCTTAAAAATCAAGAGAGATGAAAAATTTATTATTTAGTTTTTTAATATTTGCTATTGTTGTGGAAGTTCAAGCACAGCAAAAGCCACCAGTTACGTCAGTTCACATTGTCAAACCGGAAGTACAGGATAATCATGTAATGTGGAAAAAGGTTCTGATTAGAAGATTAAATTTATTACAAAGGCAGAATCAACCGTTTAATGGTAAAAACTCTGAGCTTTCAGCTTTGATGCTTCAGGCAGCAAAAGAAGGGTTACTTCAGCCCTATATGTCCGATTCATGCTTGCGACCTATGCCTGATGACGAATTTATATCCAAGCTCCAATATGAGATTCAGGGTGGAGGTGATGATTTTGGAGGGGGCTTCGGAGGAGGTTTCGGAGAAGAGGAAGAAGAGGCTGAAAGTGATGGGAAAAAGTACAACGACATTGATCCAGCTGAATTCAATAAGATTTATATTAAAGAGGATCTCATTTTTGATCGTAATAGATCACGAATGTATTATTACATCAGATCGTTGACTGTAGGTATACCGGCGAATCCAAATTATGAAATTCAATTTGAAAAAAGAGTAGCAAGTTTTAGATATGATGACGTTGTAAAATTATTTAGAGGACCCTATAGGGATAAAGCTATATGGTTTAATGATGAAAATCAAGGGAATCATTTAAATTTGGCCGATGCATTGGAATTAAGATTGTTCAATGCTCCGATAATTGGGGTATCTAATTCTCAGAACTTAGACATTAGACAAATGTATGCGGATCAAATTGCTGAAGATCCTTTGAGCGCGATGGTATTGCAGCAGCAAGCTGAGATGGAACTGATGGAGTATGAGAGTTATTTGTGGGAGAACTAAGTAATACCCGTTGACAAAATTATAAATAGAGGGTTATTCAAATCCTTTTTTATTCAAGTAGCTATGTACCCTAAGCGCCAATTTATTGCCAATAGTATCCTTTAGAACGGAGATCGGAGCCTTCCGAATTTGACTCAATGTTTTGAATTTTAAAAGTAAGGTAGTCTTATTTTTAGTACCAACTCCAGGAATATCATCAAGAATTGACTTTAGAGAGTTGTTCGAACGTTTATTACGATGGTGTGTAATTGCAAATCGATGAGCCTCATCTCTAACAAATTGTAAGAGTTTAAGTGCAGAAGATTTTTTACTGAGGTAAATGGGAATAGAATCTTCTGGGAAGTAAATTTCTTCCAATTTTTTGGCAACACCAATAATTGGAATTTTACCGTAAAGGGCGAGTTTTTTAAGGGAGGTACAAGCAGCACTTAGCTGACCTTTGCCCCCATCCACTACGATGAGTTCGGGTAAGTCCTTGTTTTCTTTTAATAGGCGGTTATATCTGCGGTAGATAATTTCCGTCATTGAAGAGAAGTCATCAGGGCCAATGACAGTTTTGATGTTGTAATGTCGATATTCCTTTTTCAAGGGTTTCCCATTTTTAAAATGGACCATACTTGCCGCAGGATGGGCACCTTGTATATTCGAGTTATCAAAACATTCTATAATAATAGGTAGAGCTTTTAACCTTAAATCTTTTTGCAATTGGCGTAGCGTATGCTCTGAATCGTCCTGTTGCTTTGCTTTAATGCGAAGATGATTCTGTTTAAACATAAATGCATTTTTTATAGAAAGTTCTAATAATTTCTTTTTATCACCTATTTGAGGGATGATGATGTTAATGTTGGGGAGCTCAAATATAAAGTTCGAAATGATGGTAGTGCTGTGGCTATTGAACTTTTGTCGGAGCATAGGCACGGCATAGCCTAAAATTTCGGATGTTTCTTCATTAAGTCTGGACTTGATTAGTACGGTTTCAGATGCCCTAATCGTCCCCCTTTCAACTTTCATAAAATTGACATAACTTATTTCTTCTTCGGGAAGAATGGTTATAACATCAATATATGTGATTTTGGGATTTACAATTAAAGACTTTGACTGAAAAGTCTCTAGTAAGTGCAACTTCGACTTGTACTCAGCTGCCAGTTCAAACTTAAGAAGACCCGCTGAATGCTTCATATTTTCCTTGAGGCGCGTCTTAACTGGGTGAATGATACCCTTAAGAATGAGCTTAGCCTGTTCGATTTCATTGAGGTAATCCGCTTCAGATTGTAGATTTTCGCAGGGCCCCAAACAATTTCCGATGTGGTATTCTAGGCATACTTTGAATTTTTTATTATTTACATTTTCCTCTGAGAGGTTGAGGTTGCAAGATCTTACATGATAAAGTTTGCTGACAAGGGCCAAAGCTTTACGCATGGCTCTTACACTAGTGTAAGGGCCGAAATAAGTTCCCTTTTCTGGAATCACTTTTCTAGTAGTATATATTTTTGGAAATCGTTCGTGGGTAACTAATAGAAACGGGAATGTTTTGTCGTCCTTTAATAAGATATTGAATTTAGGCTGATTTTCTTTGATAAGGTTATTTTCTAGTAACAAGGCATCGCATTCAGAATTTACAATTGTGACTTCTATGGTATCTATTTGACTTATTAGTCGTCGTGTTTTTCCATTGAGTAAGTTTTTATTAGTAAAATAGCTGGCTACTCGTTTTTTTAAACTTTTAGCTTTTCCCACATACAAAAGGGTTCCTGAGGCGTGAAAAAATTTATAAACACCCGGATCTTTGGGGATATGGTTGTAGGAGGTTTTATCAAACTTAAAATGTTCCATCTAGAATATGTCACCTTCATTGACGATGTCATAATAAGTTGAATCTTTTCCGTAGGTACCTTTATAAATATTGCAATCTAATTCAACATTGATTTTTGTAGAGGGTGGATCGAAGGGAGCTCGCTCGTAAGAGAGTGTTGAGTCCTGATAGGCCTTAAACATAAAATTTTGCCATATAGGCCGGGCAGTACGGGCCCCTTGACCGAGAACCCACTCCCTGAATCGAATACTTCGCTCATCTCCACCAACCCAAGCGCCAGCTACAAGATCTTTAGTGACTCCTATAAACCAACCATCTGAAGCATTTTGTGTAGTCCCTGTCTTGGCTCCTATATCGTTATTCTCTTTCAACCATGGGTCAAGTGATACGCCTGAACCACCAAGTTCCTCTAATGCTCCTTTGAGCATGTGTAGCATTAGATTTGCCGTTTGCTCGTTCAGTGCTTCACGAGTTTCAGGAATGAAATATTGAAGAATATTTCCGTTTTTGTCAGCAATTTTAGTGATGTATTCTGGTTTGGTAAAATTCCCCTTGTTTAAAAAAGTAGCATAAGCACCGACCAACTCATAGAGAGAAACATCATCTGTGCCAAGACATAATGAGGGTACCGCATTCAGCGGACTAGTAAATCCCAATTTTCGTGCATAATCAACCACATTACTTGGTCCAACCTTACTCATGATAAAAGCGGTAATGGAGTTTACAGATCTGGCCATTGCCTGTCTGATTGTCATTACTTCTCCACTGTATTTACCGGACGAATTGTTTGGGCGCCAGACGGGTGGAATTTGTCCAGGTACAGCATAGCTTACAGCAGCATCTACGACCTCATAACATGGAGAATAGCCATTGTCTATGGCGGCAGTATAAACGATTGGTTTAAAAGTTGATCCGGGTTGACGTTTGCCTTGCTTTACGTGGTCATATTGGAAATATTTATAATCAATGCCGCCAACCCAAGCTTGAATGTGTCCAGAATTTGGATCCATTGCCAAAAACCCGGCTTGTAGAAAGCGCTTATAATAACGCATAGAATCGAGCGGGCTTAAAATGGTATCTTTTTCTCCATCCCACGAAAAGACTTTAATTTTTTTAGGTTGTTCCAAGTAATATTTGATTGAATCAGGGTAATCTGAAAACTTAGTTTTTAAAATTTTATAACTAGCGGTTCGTTTGATAGCATTTTCTAGAAAACCTTTGATTTCTTCATTGTTTTCGTCTATCCAGGGATTTTTATCCCCCCAATGTGCTTCGAATAAAGCTTGCAAACGACTCATTTCTTCTGTAACAGCCGTTTCCGCATGTTTTTGCAATCGACTATCCAATGTGGTATATATTTTCAATCCATCATTGAAAAGATCGTAACCGTTTTCTTTGCACCAAGCCATCAGTCTATTTCGGATAACTGAACGAAAATAAGTGGCAAGTCCTTGATGCTGACTATCGACTCCATAATGAAGTTTGAGGGGATTTTCGACTAAAGAATCATATAAAGGTCGTTCAATAATATCATATTTTAAAAGGTTATATAGTATCTCTGTTCTTTTGGATTTAGCATCTTTGGGATTATAAACAGGGTTGTATCGGGTAGGCTTATTAATGGATCCGATGAGACTGGCTGATTCTTGGTAATCAAGTTCTGAGGGAAGTTTATTAAAAAAGGTTTTGGCAGCGACTTGTATGCCAAAGGAATTAGAACCATACTCTACTGTATTTAAATACATGGCGAGTATTTCTTCCTTGGTATATGACCGTTCTAATTGAAAGGCAATTATCCACTCTTTTAATTTAGTAACAATTTGGCCTAAACTAGATATAGCATATATCGCCCCTTGATTTTGAGAATTGGTACCATATAAATTTTCTGCTAATTGCATGGTGAGGGTACTTCCACCTCCTTTAAATTGAAAGGTTAATTTTCCAAAAATTGCTCGAAGCAAAGCCTTAAGATCTATACCAGAATGATCTTTAAACCTATAATCTTCGGTGACTAATAAGGTATTAATTAATTCGGGCGAAAGTTCATTATAAGAAATAGCCGTTCGATTTTTTCTAAAATATTTTCCAAGAGATACGCCGTCCGCACTTATCAATTCAGATGATAGATCTGTTTCAGGTTTTTCTAAATCGCCTAAACTAGGAAGCCCTCCAAAAAGAGTGAACGTGTCATTTTTAACCATATAAATAAATGTGGGAGCACCTATAAATATTGAGCAAAATAAAAGCCATAAGGAAAGGCTTATCATACGAATGTATTTTTTTTTATTCATCTAATAATACTTTTCAAAAAATGTAAGGTATGAAGTTAGGTCTTTGGTCTTATAAAAGATATCAAAGTTTTCTTTCGTTATGATGAGGTTGATCCAATTTTCTTTTCCATTAGAAGTAATCAGGTTTGCCTGTATTTCAGAGCGAAATTTTTGAGCAGCTTCTAAATTACTAAATGGTGTTACCATTGCAATAGAATAGGTTTTATCAAAAACCATATTACCGGTGATTAGTTTCGAATTTTGACCTTTAAGATAATCATCTAATAAGGATGATACAGGGGTTTCAAGATCAATGTCCGATGGATATAAATAGAGAAAATAATGTTCTCGATCTGTATTGGTGACATACTTCGCCTTAGAAGCGCTGAATAGATTAATTTGGAAGGCTTCGGAAATTGTAATGAGTTCTTTTGCATATTCAATTAATTCAGTATTGGGATGATTTTCGATAAAATTATTTAATTCAAATTGGTATTTATAAATACCATCAATTTTGCCAAAACAGATGGCTCTTAAAAGTAATAAATAGTCTACAAATTCATTTTCTATTTCAGATGATAAAGCACTGTCAATTAAAGACATAGATTTTTTATAAGCGCCATTATTGTAATCATTGTAGGCCGTTTTGTAAACTTTTTGTAACGCAATGGTCAATCGATCATTATCCTCAACATAGTTGGGGTTTATTACAAGTTTAGCATAAATAGAATCAGGATAAGACAAAATGAGTTGATCGGCTGCGCTGAGACTTGCCAATGAGTCAGATTCCTTATTAAGTAAATAAAGTTGATAGAGTGCTTCTGCATGGTAGGGACCCCTTGGGAATCTAGTGATGAGTTTGTTAAAAGTAAGTATTGCATTTGGAGGTTCCTTCAATTTAAAATTGTAAATTTTTCCAAGCTCATACAATGCCTTTTCTATTTCGTTGAGAAGTTTATTTAATTGGGAGGGATCTCTTGGAATAGCCGCTAATAATATTTTTTTAGCCTCGACTCTATCAAATTCGGTATTTTTTTCTCCTGCATCTTTTGTATTGTCTTTAGAATTACTCGGGGATGCTACGACCTCAGGGTTAGTTGAAGGATTATTGCTGTTATTTTGTCTTCGCCAATGGTCAGTTAAGCTTCTTTGACCCCACTTTTGTTTAAATGTGACCAATCCTTTACTTACAACAAGACTATTATAAAAATACCATTCTCCCTGTGTTGATGCCGAAAGGGTTACCTGATTTTCATTATTGTAGAATTCTATATTATTTGAAGCACGGGCTTCTTTTTTAAGTTTTGATTTTGTTTTTTCCCTTTCAATTTCTTGATTATCAAGTATTCTGTTAACCAAAATATCTAAGGAATCATTGCTAATGAGGGTCAAATTAATCAGGCTATCATTTTTTGAAATCGTATTGATATGGGTAACAAATTCAGTAAGAATTTCTTTTCTGTCCAAAGAAACTGTGTACTCTTTTTCATCTCTGGGTAAAAGAGTCATTGTACTGTCATAATATGCTTTGGCAAGTCTGAAATCCATTTTATGATCGTAATAAATCTGAGCTAATTTCAGGTAAGCATAAGATTTTTGTCGAGGATCAATGGTATTGGTAGCAATAGACATTTTATAATTCAAAATAGCCAAATCTAAAGCCCCTTTCTTAAATTCATATTCTGCCATTCGAAAATAAATTTTATCTTTATGGTCGACATTTTTGCGATCTTTTAAGAGCTTTTTGAAATGCTTGAAGGTCTTTTTTTCGTCAGAAAGGACATTAATAGGTGCCACCTCAACCATATAGAGCTTTGAAAAAAAAGAAAGTTCATAACTTTTGCTATGTTTCATAGCTTTTTTATAATATCGAAAGGCACTTAGATCATCTTCAATTTGCTGATGGGCTTGTCCGGCCATGAACTCTATTCTAGCTCTATCAGGGTTATGCCTTAGATACTTTACCGCCATTCCTAAATTTTCAGCTAATGCTGCATTTTCTTGAATTTTTTGATAGTAATAGGCCCTATTTAAATAGTAAATTAGAAGATTCTCATTAGATATTTTTTCATTTTCCAGATAGGCAATTACGGCTTGTGCATTTTTATATTCATGGGCTTCGCAGAAAGTTCTGACGAGTTGAGATAAGGCAAGATGCTGTATTTCTTTATTTTCGCCGAATTTATTAACCCATTTAAAGGTTTCGATAGCTTCTGGAAATTCGGATCCATATAAGCGGGCTTTTCCAACCAGGATATAAGCATCATCTTGCCATTTTGATTCTGGATGCCTTTGTATGGCGATTGAGGCTTTTTCTATGCATTCTAATAATGTAGATTCTAATGATTTTGAATCAGTGGTATCAAAAGGCGTGAATACCGGTAGGGTTCGATTATAGTTCCATTTGTATTTATTAAAAATTATGGCTTCAATTTCTTTAATTTTTTCACGAGCAATGAAGTAACCATTATAACGTGCTGTCAGATCGTGATATCCCGAATTAATGATCCCGATGGCTTGACCTAAAGAGGGCGCTATCAAAACAAGAAGAAATAAAGGGGTTAAAAAATACCGCAAAAAATCAAATTAAATTTTGAATTATAAAAGTTATATTATGTCAAAAAACATTATGCAAAGATAAAAGAATGGCTTTTAATATATTTGTATAATAATAGTCAAAAATTTTGTCTCAAAAACGCACATTTTCTAACTGGTTAACGAATAGATATCAACTTATCGTACGAAACGAAGAGGATTTCTCAGAAAAAAGAACGATAATTTTCAATTATGCCCGATTGATTTTGCTATTAGCATTCATATTTATTTTATCAATGACCTTGTCTATTTTAAGTGTAAACACCGTGCTCAAACAATGGTTTGATCCTCGTTATGCAGAAATGGAAGCCGATAGGCAGGTTTTGAATTTGACTATGATGTTGGATTCCCTCCAGCATGAAGTTCAAATCAAAAATAATTATATTCGAAACGTTAAATATATTTTGGAAGGACAAAACTTGGATAGTTTGTCCACTACTAACCAAATATTATCTAACTCTACATTAGGGGATATCAATTTATCTCCTGCTTTGAGTCCATTGGATTCTCAGTTTAGGGCTGAATATGAGAGTTCGGATTTAGGTTTGGTCTCGCTTAATTTTAATCGTTCAGAGGATGAACTCCGTGGAATAATATTTTTTACCCCATTAGAAGGAATTATTACCAATAAATTTGATCCGAAAGAGGATCATTTTGGAATTGACATTGTTTCCCAAGAAAATGAATCCATCAAGGCCTTAGCCGATGGAATCGTTATTATGGCTTCATGGACATTAGATGGAGGTTATGTTTTGGTCATTCAACATAGTAGTAATTTAATATCTATTTATAAGCATAATTCGGAATTAATAAAAAGTGTTGGTAATATTGTGTCGTCTGGTGAAGTGGTTTCCATCATAGGTAACACAGGAGAGCTTACCTCGGGGCCCCATTTGCATTTTGAACTTTGGTTTAAAGAACAAGCGGTAAATCCAGAAGATTATATAAATTTTAGGTAAAGTATGTGGAATAAGAACAACCAAAAAGATATGGAGGATCTAAGTAATTCAAGTAATATTATTTCTAAGGGTTCTAATTTAACTGGGAATTTAAAGGCGCACGGAAATATTAGAATTGAAGGGAAAGTTGTTGGTGATATTACGACACGCTCGAAATTGGCATTAGGGAGCTCATCTTTAATCAAGGGGAATGTTGTAGCTCAAAATGCAGAGTTCGCTGGAACCATAATAGGGAACGTTCAAGTTACAGAAAAATTGGTTTTGAAATCTAGTTCAATCATTAAAGGAGATCTTTCTGTTAACATCCTTATTCTAGAATCAGGAGCAGAATTTAATGGGAAATGCAGAATGGGGGTCAAGTTTAATGAAATAGTGATTCATGAGGACTCAGATAATAAGAATTTAGAACGAAAGGGGAAAAAAGAGAATATAGAAGAAATTGGACCCTTCCTCAAAAAAGCCGAATCCTAATACTAAGAGAAGTTTAGGGAGTTTTATAGGTTTGTCCTTTCAGCTCTTCATCTTCAATTTGGTACTTTTTTTTGGGGGCAATCTCATTGATGAGAAATTAAAATATAAATGGCCCATTTTTTTAGTGATCGCGGTATTCTTAAGCGTTTTTGGTTCTTTATGGTATTTGATTAAAAAGGGTTCAGAATGAATTATTTTTATCATTCAACTGTTATAAGTATCATTTTTACAGCTCTTTGGATATTTGAAAAGCACTTACCCTTCCCTTTGCATCGAGACTTTATGGGTATCATTGGATTTTTCTTTATTCAATCCATAATTATTTCTTGGATGTTCGCTAGAGCACAAAAAAGAGTGGAGACATCAGTAGTTTATTTTTTAGGGTCTACAGCCTTTAGATTGTTGACTACAATTCTTTTATTGGTATTTTTTATACTCATTAAAGGGCATAATTTTCAGCTTTTGTCATTTGAAATAATTGGAGTTTATTTGGTCCACCTTGTATTTGAATTACGCTACGTATTGGTTAACTTGCAGCGAAATTAAGTGGTGGGGGGAAATATGACAAAGAACGGAATGTTTAAAATGTATAAAAATCTGATTATCTGTGGGTTATCTTGTTTATTTTCGATGGTCACCCTTCAAAGAGTATATTCATCCGATAGCTCTGAAGGAGAAAATTTCAATCCGGGAGATATGATCAATCATCATATTAAAGATGCACATGTTTGGGAGATAACTCATGGGGTAGTCATACCGCTTCCAGTCATCTTGTATTCCGAGCCCGACGGCTTGATTATATTCTCCTCTAGCCATTTTTTCAATGAAGCACATGAAGAAGTAGTATACAAAGGGTACATATTATCACATGAACATATTTCGAGGGCTGATGGTCAGCCTGTTTACGATTTTTCAATAACTAAAAATGTTTTGTTTATTTTCATAGACGCTGCCATTATGTTGTTGGTTTTCTTCGCCGTTGCTCGCGGTTATAAGAAAAATAAAGGCCAGGCCCCCAAAGGGTTGCAATCCTTCTTTGAGCCAGTGATTATTTACATAAGAGACGAGGTCGTCAAACCCAGTATTGGTGAAAAGTACCATAAATATTTACCCTACCTATTGACTTTGTTTTTCTTCATATGGTTTGGAAATTTATTGGGACTCATACCTGGCGCTGCCAACATGACAGGCAACATTGCTGTTACCGCCGTATTAGCTCTCGGAACCTTTTTTATTACAAATTTTAGTGGGCAAAGGGCATATTGGTCACATATTTTTTGGACACCAGGAGTACCATGGTGGTTGAGGCCGATAATATTACCCGTAGAGCTCATTGGCGTACTTACCAAGCCTGTATCTTTAATGGTGAGGCTTTTTGTCTCTATCACTGCAGGGCACATCGTTGTATTGAGTTTGGTAAGTCTTACTTTCATATTTCATTCTTGGATGGTAGGTTTTGGAAGTACGGTGATTGTTACTTTGATTACCATAATAGAATTGCTTGTAGCGACCATACAGGCATATGTTTTTACAATGTTTACTTCGCTCTACATAGGTATGGCGGTAGAAGAGCATCATTAAAGAAAATGTTCACTTTTAAATAAATAAATATGTTACTTTCAATTTTAATGGACATGAGTTTTGCAGTAATGGGCGCTGGTATCGGTGCGGGTCTTGTTGCCATAGGCGCAGGTATTGGTATCGGTCAAATCGGAGGATCTGCTATGGAAGCCATGGCACGTCAGCCTGAAGCTTTCGGAAAAATCCAGACAGCTATGCTTGTCATTGCAGCTCTAGTGGAGGTTATCGCCTTATTTGGCGTAGTCGTATGTTTCCTAATTTATACAGCGGGAACTGCAGTGGCCTAATAATTTAAAGGAATTAACCATTCACATTAGGTGTTGGTTAATTCCTCATTTTTGAACAAAAAAAATAAAATATGGATCTTTTAATACCCGATTACGGCTTGTTATTTTGGCAGTTGGTGGTTTTCTCAATTGTGCTGACCATATTGGCAGTATTTGTGTGGAAGCCGGTGACAGAGGCTCTTCGTACGAGAGAATCCATGATCGAGGATTCAATCAAATCTGCAGAAATGGCACGAGAAGAGATGATGCAGATCAAGGCAGACAATGAAATGGTCTTAAAAGAAGCTAGAGTTCAACGAGATCAATTGCTTAAAGACGCTACCATCGTTGCCAACAAAATAAAAGAAGATGCGAAATCAGAAACTTCCAAAATTTCTGAAAAAATGATTTCGGATGCAAAAGATATCATTGAAAGTGAAAAGAATGCCGCTTTGGCTGAAGTTAAAAACTTGGTTTCTACCCTGTCTCTTGACATAGCGGAAAAATTGATTCGCGAAAAGTTAAACAATGATAAATCGCAGCAGCAACTCGTTGAAAAATTTTTAAAAGAAGTTAAAGTAAATTAATATGTCTGAAAGCAGGATAGCCAAACGTTATGCTACACCATTGCTTGAATTGGCTGATGAGAAAAAATCAGTAGATATCGTGAAATCAGATATGGAGCAGTTCCTTGCCGTTTGTCAAGGAAATACTGTGTTCCTAAATATGCTGAATAGTCCAGTTATACCTCATCTTAAAAAANGTGANATTCTAGTAAAAATATTTGAAGGTAATGTTTCGGAACTATCTCTAGCGATGTTCAGTCTTATNGTGCGTAAAAATAGGGAGAAAATATTGCCCCAGATAGCACNAGAGTTTATCAATGNCTTTAATGAANATCGAGGTTTTCAGCAAGCGCATGTAACGACAGCGGTGNCTTTGACTCCCATATTAAAAACCTCTGTTGAGGAATTAGTAAAGGAGATTTCAGGGAAAAAGNCTTTATTGACTGCGCAAGTAGAGGAAAATATTGTTGGGGGTTATATTTTGACCATGGATGATCGTCAGATCGATCAAAGTGTCAAAGGAGCTCTGAATAAATTGAAATTAAAATTTGATCAAGAAAATAAATAATCATAAAATTAGTCTTTTAGACTATAAAAAGTTAGAATTATGGTAGATGTTAGACCCGATGAGGTTTCAGCAATTTTAAGAGAGCAACTCTCAAATTTTAAGTCAGAAGCAGAGTTAGAAGAGGTAGGTACCGTCCTTCAAGTAGGTGATGGTGTAGCCCGAATATATGGCTTATCTAACGCCCAAGCAGGCGAGTTATTAGAACTAGAGAATGGACTGAATGCATTGGTCTTAAATTTAGAAGAAGATAATGTTGGAGCGGTTTTATTGGGGGAATCAAGTGGGGTTAAGGAAGGAGATACTGTCAAAAGAACGGGCCGTATTGGCTCTGTGGAAGTAGGTGACGGTGTGATTGGACGTGTAGTAGATACGTTGGGTAAACCCATTGATGGCAAAGGAGATATTACCGGAGATCTATATGAGATGCCTATTGAGAGGAAGGCGCCTGGGGTTATCTTTAGGCAACCGGTAAGTGAGCCGCTGCAGACGGGGATAAAGGCTATTGATGCCATGATTCCAATCGGAAGAGGTCAAAGAGAACTAATCATTGGGGATCGTCAGACAGGTAAGACTGCCGTAGCCATTGATACGATCATTAATCAGAAAGAATTTTACGATAAGGGCGAGCCTGTATACTGTATATATGTTGCGGTAGGTCAGAAGGCATCAACAGTAGCAGGAATTTATTCAGCACTCGAGAAGAACGGAGCAATGAATTATACGGTCATTGTCAATGCCTCTGCAGCTGATCCGGCGCCGATGCAATTTTTTGCTCCATTTACGGGTGCAGCGATTGGTGAGTTTTTTCGTGATACGGGACGACCCGCATTGGTCATATACGATGATCTTTCCAAGCAAGCTGTTTCTTATCGAGAAGTGTCGTTACTACTTCGAAGGCCTCCAGGTAGAGAAGCGTATCCAGGAGATGTATTTTATCTACATTCTCGTTTGTTAGAACGTGCAGCTAAGGTTATCAATAACGATGAAATTGCGGCTCAGATGAATGATTTACCGGAATCATTAAAAGGAATCGTAAAAGGAGGTGGTTCACTGACGGCATTGCCGATCATTGAGACCCAAGCAGGAGATGTTTCAGCCTACATACCTACCAATGTGATTTCGATAACAGATGGCCAGATTTTCTTAGAAACCAATTTATTTAATTCAGGAATTCGTCCAGCGATTAATGTGGGAATATCTGTATCACGAGTAGGAGGATCTGCACAGATCAAGTCGATGAAAAAAGTTTCTGGTACATTGAAGCTTGATCAAGCTCAATTTAGAGAATTAGAAGCTTTTTCAAAATTTGGTTCAGATTTAGATGCAGCGACTAAATTGGTTATTGATCGGGGAAGAAGGAATCAAGAGGTTCTTAAGCAACCACAATATTCACCCGTATCTGTTGAGCTTCAAGTAGCTATCTTATACGCTTCCACTAAAGGATTTTTGGATAAAATTCCAGAGCAAAAAATCACAAAGTTTGAAGCGGAATTCAACTCGACAATGTTGGGGAGTCACTCCAAAGCATTGGCGGATTTAAAGTCAGGCAAACTCTCTGATGAGGCGACTGGAGCCATTGAGCAAGTAGCTCGTGAAATTGCATCGAAAATCACAGTGTAAAAGAAGTCGATGGCAAATCTAAAAGAAGTTAAAGGTAGAATTCAGTCGGTTACTTCCACGCAGCAAATCACCAAAGCCATGAAAATGGTTGCTGCCGCCAAGTTACGTAGAGCGCAGGACAGGATCATGCAGATGCGTCCTTACGCGGAGAAATTGGACGGAGTTATGCAGAATGTTTCGAGTGCTGTTGACACCCAAGCTGTAGACAATCCTTATGGACAGGAGCGAGATGTTGGTGCTGTACTTCTTGTCGTGATAAGTTCTGATAGAGGATTGTGCGGCGCATTCAACAGTAATATCTTTAAGTATACACGAAATTTAATCGCGGACAAATATAGTCATATTGAAGCTTCGGGCAATTTGCATATTCTTCCCATAGGCAAGAGGGCATACGAATATTACAAAAAAAGAGGATATTCGATTATAGACACCTATTATGATCTTTTTAATTCTCTTGATTTTGACCATGTACGCGTGGCAGCGGAACATGCTATGAAGTCTTTTGTATCCCAAGAATTTGATCAAATAGAGATCATTTATAATGAATTTAAAAATGTGGCTACTCAGATCATACGAAATGAGCAGTTTTTGCCAATTCTTTCTGCAGAGCCCTCAGAAGGCAAAAATGCTCAAAACATTGACTTTATCGCTGAGCCAAATGAAGCATTCATTTTCAATGAGATTATTCCAAAGTCTTTGAAAATACAGTTTTATAAAGGTTTATTAGAATCAAATGCCTCGGAACACGGAGCAAGGATGACTGCAATGGGACAAGCTACAGATAATGCGGGGGAGCTCCTAAAAGAACTTAAGTTAACTTACAACAGAACGCGACAAGCGGCGATTACAAAGGAAATATTGGAGATTGTTGGCGGAGCAGAAGCACTTGCAAAAGAATCTTAAAGATTTATTTCCGAACTTCAGGTAAAACTGAGATGATGGAAATTTTAAAATATATAAGATGGCTTTCCCTTGATATTGTGGTGGGTGGGGTCATCTTTCTTAATTTTATAGGAGACCAACTTAATGTGGAGGTCCCCCTCGCAGTATCATTGGCTCTGGCGGTATGTATTTGGCTTATTTATTCGCTGGACCATCAGCGTGATGTGAGACATAAATTACATCAAAAGGGTGCGAGGAGAATCTTTCATAAAAAAAAACAAAAGACGATAATTATGACGGCATTAATTATAGGTCTATTGGGCTTAATCCTGCTGTTTTATTTACCGAGAGAATTGATCCAATGGGGTTTGCTCGTTGCGCTGTTGTGCTTGGTATATTTGATCCTATCGGCAGGATTATCAGCTCTTTTAGTTAAAGAAGTAATGGTGGCACTGCTCTATGGCGGAGGTGTATTTTTATTTCCGCTCCTTCAAATAGATCAACTAGAAGGAATACATGGAATCATTTTGCTACAGCTATCATTATTGGCATTTGTTAACATTGTTTTAATCTCTACATTTGAATTAGAGGAAGATTGCTTTAATGGATTTTCGTCTTTGTCTTTGTCGCTGGGTAAAAGAGCCACTTCCCAATTATTGGGAGGATTGCTTATCATTTCGGGACTTTCTGCACTGATTATCACTTATTATCATCATTATTTTATGCATTTAGAGATCGTTTATCTTTTTGCTACGCTACAACTAACGATCATTTTATTGCGACCATCTTGGTTTGTAGTGGCAGAGCGTTATCGGATTTATGCAGATGCCATATTTTTTTACCCTTTGATCTTTTTGTGGTGATGGAGAATGACTTTGATGGGATTGCCTGGTGCTATGACTCTATTGTGAAACTCATTTTTGGGGGGAGACTTCATCGAGCAAGCATTCAGTGGCTTGAAACCTTAAATACTTCCGATAAGGTAATGATATTAGGTGGCGGATCTGGTAAAATTTTAAAATACCTTACCCATGTAGAGTGTATCATCTTTATTGAAAAATCTCCTAAGATGATCAAATTAGCTAAGGCATCAGCACCAGAGAATGTACAGTTTATTTGTGCAGATTTTTTAAAACATACTATAGAGAGCGAGAGCAGTCATGTAGTGATATGCCCTTTTTTTCTTGATCTATTTTCCCCGATTCAACTAGGGGAAGTACTTAACAAAATAGCAAGAATACTCAAAAAAAAGGGATCTCTTTTCGTTTCAGACTTTCAATATACTACATGGTGGAGTAAACAATTAATCAAATTAATGTATGCTTTTTTTGGGATAAGTACTCGGATAGCAGCACGTGAACTTGCACCTTTAGATACATTAATTTTAGCCAGAGCGTTTGAAAATAGCACTTACCTGGTTCGAACAGATGGGATGATTTTTTCAAAAGCTTACACCAAAATAAATAAGGATTAGATCAGTTGGTTTGCTACAATATATTCTGCAATTTGCAAAGCGTTTGTAGCAGCACCTTTTCTCAAGTTATCGGCAACAATCCACATATTGAGGCTGTTTTTCTGGCTCTTGTCTCTGCGAATTCTGCCAATGAAAACTTCATCTTTTTGACGGGCATTGATGGGCATGGGATAGAGGTTATTTTTGGGATCATCCACTACAGTACATCCTGGCGTTTCAGCAATGAGTTCACGGACTTTGTCCAAATCATATTCTTTTTCGAATTCAATATTAACCGATTCAGAATGTCCCCCTATGGTAGGTACGCGCGCACAGGTGGCAGTTACTTGAATCTTGTCATCATTCATGATTTTTTTAGTCTCGAGGGCCATTTTCATTTCCTCTTTGGTATAACCATTATCTTGAAAGATGTCTATGTGGGGTAATACATTCCTATCTATGGTATGTGGGTATACCATTCTTGGACTTTTCACACCTGCTCGTTCATCTTCCATCTGATCCACGGCTGCTTTGCCTGTACCCGTTATGGATTGATAGGTACTTACCACAATACGCTTGACACGATAATACTCATGTAAATACAATAAAGGTAAGACCATTTGAATGGTCGAACAATTGGGATTAGATATAATTTTATCATTTGAAGTAAGGACATGTCCATTAACTTCTGGGATCACTAATTTTTTCGTTTCATCCATCCTCCAAGCGGATGAATTGTCAATAACGACAGTACCAATTTCGGCAAATTTTGTTGCCCATTCAATAGAAGTCTGACGGCCGGCAGAAAAAATAGCTATTTCAGGTTTCAATGCTATTGCATCCTCCATACCTATTATACGATAGGATTGATCCTTACACTGAACCTTTTTTCCAATAGATTTAGGGGACGCCACAGGAATTAAATATTGAAATGGGAAATTTCTCATTTCAAGTAAACTTAAGACCTCCTGCCCAACCAGTCCAGAGGCACCTATAACTGCAATTTTCATATAATATTTTTTTTGCGACTTGGTAAATTGTTTTAGAATTTATCTTGTTATTTCTCTGAATTTATCGGCGGTGGGAAATTTTTTGAAATGATAAAATTAAGAATTCAAATTTATCTATTTTTTCTCTATAGTAGTAATTAAATGTAACTTTTGGAATCACTTAAAGTGATATTAGGGTAAAATAAAAAAATCATTATCAAATTTAATTTTCATTGACCTCGCCGACAGAAATAACCGGTATTCATTGATCTTGCCATTAAGATTGTTTTCTCAATTGAAACATCTCCAATAAATTCCATGATAGAAATAATAAGATTCATCACTTTTTTAAGTTAATTAGCTCTTTTAGCTTTTAAATATTAAAAAAAATAAAATTATCTTCATTTGAAAGATTTGATTAATCTAGAAGCCTATGTTCCCCAAGAATTTTGACAGATATATTACTAAACTGTTAATGTATGTTTCCATCCTTGATGAAATTATTGCTTTTTAAAAAATTAATCTCAAAATTTTAATAAATTCTGCCAAAAGAATTAGAAATTTAAGGATTGACTGAATCCAAACCCGCTACAATGAGACACCTTTTTTATAAATTCGCAATAGTTAGCAGCCTTTTGGTGGGCACATCGGCTTTCTTTTTTGACAATTACAATATTCTTTGGGGATTTTCCGTTTTAGGACCTCTCATTCTCGTGGGGTTGATGAATTCGATACAGGGTAAGCATGCTATTTTAAAGAATTTCCCAATTTTGGGCTATTTTAGGTACTTTTTCGAGCTGATTGCCCCAGAAATTCAACAATATTTCATTGAGCGTAGTACTGATGGCAAACCGTTCAGTCGAAATCATCGAGCTTTAGTCTATAAAAGAGCTAAAGGGGTTAATGATACATATCCATTTGGCACTCAAGCAGAGATTTTAGATGACCACTATGAGGGCCTAAGACATTCTATTTATGCCACGGAGCCAGTGGAGAAATTTCCAAGGGTAATCGTGGGAAGTAGCCTTTGCAAGCAACCTTACAGTGCTTCTGTTTTAAACATCTCGGCCATGAGCTTTGGCTCATTAAGTAGAAATGCCATTTTAGCCCTTAACACAGGGGCAAAAAAAGGGCATTTTTATCATAATACAGGTGAAGGAGGATTGTCGGATTATCATATTGAACCCGGTGGAGATTTAGTTTGGCAATTGGGGACAGGCTATTTTGGATGTCGTACCCAAGAAGGCAAATTTGAACCAAAAAAGTTCAAAGAAAAGTCAGCAATTCCGAATGTTAAAATGATTGAGATAAAATTATCTCAAGGTGCCAAACCCGGTCATGGGGGTGTTTTACCAGGAGCTAAAAACACACTTGAAATTGCTAGAATGAGGGATATTGAGCCGTATAAAACGATTATTTCTCCACCTAGTCACAATCGATTCAATGATGCTAAAGGATTAATTTATTTTGTGAAAGAGCTAAGGGACCTCTCGGGGGGCAAGCCTATTGGTTTTAAGTTGTGTATTGGTAGAACTGAGGAATTTATAGAATTATGTGAAGTAATGAAATCAGAAGGGATTTGGCCTGATTTCATTACCGTAGATGGGGCTGAAGGCGGCACCGGTGCGGCACCACTTGAATTTGCTGATTCCGTGGGAGTTCCTTTAGAGCCAGCATTGATTTTTGTACAAAGTACGCTTAAAAAATATGGATTAAGAGATGAGATTAAAGTGATTGCCAGTGGAAAAGTACTTACTGCTTTTTCCATATTGAGAATGAAAGCACTTGGGGCTGACATTTGTAATTCTGCACGTGCATTTATGTTTAGTTTGGGTTGTATTCAAGCGTTAAAATGTAATAGCAATGACTGTCCTACAGGGGTGGCTACTCAAGATGCAGAGTTAGCTAATGGATTGGCTGTGACGGACAAGTCAGAGCGAGTTTATCGATTTCATTACAATACTATCGTGGCTGTTTTGGAGTTATTGGGGACCTGTGGTCTTAAGCATACCGAAGAGATCAGCATCGAGATGTTTGTGAAAGGAGATGAGATGGTCACCCTGTCTAATCGATATTTTCCAGATTCTTTACTCAATAGGGTAGATGATACTACAGGTTAAAATCCCAGAGAACTAGCTCTTTTCATTGTTTAGGGTAGGCTGCTTTTTAGGGTGAAAATAATATTTTAAATATTCTTGATTTAGTTTAAATTTACTTTTTAGCTTAATTGAAATTAGATGTCAGATAAAAGCAACTATACCAAAAAAGAACTAAAAGAGTTTGAGGACTTGATACTTCAAAAATTGAAGTTAGCAGAGGAAGAGTTGAAGACCTTAATGGGGTCTATCAATCACAGTACAGATGAGACCACTGATGGTTCTTATGGTGGCGTGAAGACTTTGGAAGACGGTGCCGAAACCATGGAAAGAGAGCAAATGAATCAATTGGCGGCTAGGCAGCAAAAGTTCATTAACAATTTAGAGAATGCCTTGATAAGGATTAAAAATGGCACGTATGGAATTTGCATTGATACGGGGAAATTAATTCAAAAAGAAAGGTTGATGTCGGTACCACATACGATGCATTCAATTGCTGCCAAGCTCAAAAAGAGTTAATGGATTATTTGGTGCAGCATATAGAAGCTCTTATTTTTTGCGCTCCAAAACCAATTACTGAGCTCGACATACAAGATTGCCTCAAGGAAATGTTTGATGCTCAAGTCCCCATGGAAGATGTAACTCAGGGGATCAATAATATAGATCAACGCTATAGGGATGAACAGCATTCTTTTGAATTGGTCAAAAGTGGAGGTGGATATCAATTTTTAACCAAGCCAGCTTATGAATCTAGTATTGGGATTTTGCTCAAAAAACAGTCAAAGAAAAAGTTATCGAATTCAGCATTAGAAACGCTGGCAATTATCGCTTACAAACAACCGGTTACTCGTACCGAAATGGAAAACATTAGGGGAGTCAATTGTGATTACAGTGTGACAAGATTACTGGAAAAAGAATTGATTTTGGTCAAAGGGAAGGCCGAAACATTGGGTCGTCCCCTTTTGTATGTAACAAGTCCAAAGTTTATGGATTATTTTGGCATTAATGATTTGAAAGAATTACCTACCCCAAAGGATTTCTCTGTGGATGAAAACACCATAGGCGAAAATCAAGAAGAATGAAGAAAAAAATAATTCAGACTGCTGAACCGGTAGAGATTAGACTCAATAAGTTCATTGCAAACGCGGGGATTTGCTCCAGACGCGATGCCGATAAATTGATTTTAAGTGGTAAAATAACAGTCAATGATCGGGTGGTACAGGTCTTGGGGACCAAGATAATGCTAACTGATAAGATTACTTATCTAAAAAAAATCATTCAGTCAGAAAAGCTCCGCTATGTATTGCTGAACAAGCCTAAAGATTTTATCACTACGACTCAAGATCCACAAAACCGAAGAACGGTGATGAATCTTGTAGAGAAGGCTTGCGTGGAGAGAATTTATCCAGTGGGGCGTTTGGATAGGCATACTACAGGTTTATTGTTGTTTACGAATGATGGAGACTTAGCTAAGAGATTGACCCATCCCAAATATAAAATAAAAAAAATCTATCAACTGGAACTAAATAAGTCAATTATTGAGGAGCATTATAATGAAATTGAGGCGGGAGTTTATCTAGATGATGGTTTGGCATCGGTTGACCATTTGTCCATTTTAACTGAGAATCGTAAAAGTTTAGGGATTGAAATTCATATTGGGAAAAATCGAATTGTAAGAAGAATTTTTGAAAAATATGGTTATAAAGTGCTTAAATTAGATCGTGTCATGTTTGGAAGCCTGACTAAGAAAAATTTATCTAGAGGAAAATGGCGACATCTCAGTCCTAAAGAAATAGTAAATTTAAAGGGGAAACTCTCCATGTGAATGAATTAACCCCTTATAGGGAGCCTTCATTAATAGTGTTCCTTGTTTCATTCTTATAGGCCTAGTCTTGTTAGGCTTTTATTAAATCAAAAAGGAGTTGAATGGCTTAAAGTAAGATTTATGTATGCATGCATAACAAGTAACTGATTATGTTTTAACTTAGTAACAAAAAACCCAATCATTTGATTGGGTTTAAGTGGTGCTAGGTGGATTCGAACCACCGACTCACGGATTTTCAGTCCGATGCTCTACCAACTGAGCTATAGCACCTCAAAAAGTGGTTGCAAAAGTAGAAAAATATATGAATGTTGCAAGGAATTTGAATGATTAATCTTATCAACAAAACATTATGACCATAATTTCACAAGTTGTTTTTACCGTGATCTCAGGGGTATTCTGCTTTTTTATTGCCAAGAGGGTCAATTTTATTAGATCAAATATCGCTTTAGGTCGTTCACAAAAAGTAGTTGGGAATAAGCGGCAACGTTTGAAAAATGTATTATTGATAGCTTTAGGACAAAAGAAAATGTTTAAAAAACTTGTCCCAGCAGTATTACATTTATTAATATATGTTGGTTTTGTATTGATTAACATAGAAGTATTAGAGATTGTTTTGGATGGATTTTTGGGGAGTCATAGAATTTTTGCCCCATTATTGTTAGATTTTTATGCGCCCTTGATTTCATTTTTTGAAATACTTGCTTTAGGGGTAATCTTTTCTTGTGTCGTATTCTTGATTCGTAGAAATATAATCCATGTGGCACGCTTAAAAAATCCTGAAATGAAAGGGTGGGCTTCTTTCGATGGAAATCTTGTCCTCATAATTGAAATTATTCTTATGGGTGCCATACTTTCTATGAATACTACAGATCAGCTCCTGCAAGAAATGGGTAATTCCGCTTACCCTCAAACAGGATCATTTTTAGTAAGTTCATGGCTTTTGCCAATTTTTGAGGGATATCTTCCAAGTACTTTGGTCATCATTGAAAGAATGGCATGGTGGTTTCATATCGTGGGTATTTTCGGGTTTGCCTTGTATGTAACTTATTCGAAGCATTTGCATATCTTCATGGCTTTCCCCAATACCTACTTTTCTAAATTGACACCCAAAGGTGCGATGGAGCCTATGCCCGAAATCACCTCTGAGGTTCAATTGATGTTGGGCATACCACTTGAGGGCGAGATTGTTCCTCCGCCGGAAGGCTTCAAATTTGGGGCACGTGATATAAGCGATCTCAGCCGTAAAAATTTAATGGACGCTTATGCTTGCACTGAATGCGGGCGCTGCACCGCTGAATGTCCCGCTAATCTCACCGGGAAAAAGTTGAGTCCAAGAAAGATCATGATGGATACGAGGGATCGCATGGAAGAAATAGGAAATGGTAAATCTGATCTCAAGGGGCATCATCAAAAGTTTTTATTGGGAGACTTTATAACCAAAGAGGAAATCAATGCTTGTACCAGCTGCAATGCCTGTGTTGAGGCTTGTCCAGTCTTGATTAATCCTCTTGATATTATTCTCCAGTTAAGGAGATATGAGGCAATGGAAGCCTCAGGGTCGCCGACTTCATGGAATGCCATGTTCCAAAATTTGGAAACTAATTCTGCCCCTTGGAAATTTTCTCCTCAAGATCGTTTCAATTGGTCAAAAGAGTTAAAAATGATTGATAATTAGATTTTATGATTGATATAAAAATACCAACAGTTGCAGCATTGGCTGCCGAGGGGAAGGTTCCAGAAATTTTATTTTGGGTGGGTTGTGCCGGATCATTTGATGAACGTTACAAAAATGTCACCAAGGCATTCGTCAAAATATTAAATAAGGTCAGGGTTGATTTTGCCGTTTTAGGTCCTGAGGAAACTTGTACAGGAGACCCAGCCCGTAGGGCAGGAAATGACTTTCTCTTTCAAATGCAGGCGATGTCCAATATTCAAGTGTTGAATGGTTATGGTATCAAAACTATTGTAACTGCTTGTCCTCATTGCTTCAATACCTTAAAGAATGAATATCCCGAACTTGGTGGAAATTATCAAGTATTCCATCATTCTACCTATTTGCAACAGCTTATAGATGAAGGGAAAGTTATTCAAAAGGCGGAAGAAGTCGCTTTTATAGGGAGAAAAATAACTTTTCATGATTCTTGCTATTTGGGGAGAGCCAATAATATTTATGAGGCGCCTCGAAAGGTATTAGAAGCCTTAGATGCGGAATTAGTTGAAATGAAAAGATGCAAAACCAAAGGGCTTTGCTGTGGAGCCGGAGGAGGACAGATGTTTAAAGAAGCAGAAAAAGGGAATAAAGAAGTGAATATTGAACGTACTGAAGAAGCTTTGGAGACTAAAGCAGATACCATTGCTGTGGCTTGCCCGTTTTGTATGACCATGATGAGTGATGGGATTAAGAATAAAGAAAAAGAAGGGTCTGTGCAGGTACGGGATTTGGCAGAACTTATTGCCGAATCTGAGGGACTTTAGTTTATTCAAACTTAAGGTCTAACTTTGTATTCTAATTATAGCCTTATGAACCACTCTTTTGATCAAATGCCTGATGATGCTCGATTGTGGGTATATCAAAGTAACCGAAAATTTTCATCTTTAGAATTAGATGACATCAATTCCTCTTTACGAGAATTTTTAGCGTCTTGGGCTGCGCATGAAACGGCGCTAAAATCTGCCTACACTTTGTATTATGATCAAGTTATTGTCCTTGCGGTGGATGAGTCATCTCATGGTGCGAGTGGTTGCAGTATCGATGCTTCTGTTGCTTTTATGAAGTCCTTAGAACAAACTTATGCAATATCCTTGTTGGATCGAACCCAGATCGGATTCTTGATTGATCAAGAAATAAGGGTGTTAAATTTAAGTAAGATTAAAGAAGCCATAATTTCTCATAAAATCAAGGCAGAAGATATTATTTTAAACAATTCAGTTTCCAGTGTCGCAGAGTTTAAAAAATCATGGTATCAAACCGTTAATCAATCTTGGTGCAAAAAATACATAGCATAAATTTTTAAATAAAAATTACTTAAAAAAGTATTGTTTTCTAATTTTTCCGTTTTATAAAAGTGTTTAGATAATGAAATATTTTTGTAAACTTTTGGTTTTATTCTTGTTGAGCGGTTGTACCTCTCCTGCCACGCAATTAATAAAAGGGGATTATGATGGGATGATCGCCAAGTATGGGAAGTATATGGAAACTAATGATGGTGTAACCAACTATCAGATCGCGGAGGCTTATCGACTTTCCAATAGAATCAAGAATGCCGAACCGTTTTATGCTTCAGCTCTAAAGTCAGGGATTGATCAAGATGATGCTTACTATTATTACGCTCGGTCCTTAAAAGCCAATCAAAAATACGATGATGCACGGGAGGTTTTAAGCAATGCTTTATATAAAGTTAAGGATGAGTTGATTTATAAATTAATCACTTTTGAAATAGATGGGCTGGTCTCTCTAGATGATATGCATGGGGTCGAAACTTTTTATAGAACCAAGAACTTGGAGGAGATTAATACCTCAGGGGCAGAATATGGACCGGTTTTTGAAAATGGGAGGCTTTATTTCACTTCAAATCGTGATGGGGGCAAAATATATAAAAGCACAGGAACCCCCTTTACGGATATTTACAGCGTGGCGACCCAGGGTGCTAAGATAAATTTAAGGACTTTGATGCCACTAGATCCAATCATCAATAATCCTTTGGTTAACGAGGGTTCACTCGCTTTAGGTGCCAATGGGACTTATCTATTATTTGCAAAAGGAAATTCTGGAAAAGCTAGTGGAACTCTTGAGGTCAATATTTTTGCTGCTCGATATCGCAATGGCAAGTGGGGAACCCCTAAAGCTCTTAATCTTAATGATCCTAATGCCTATGATGGTACCCCAGCGCTTAATAAGGGAGGGAATACGTTGTATTTTGCTTCTAATAGAGCAGGAGGCTTTGGGGGGGCAGATCTTTACACTGCACAATTAGACCGTAGAGGAAGATGGGTAGATGTGCGAAACTTAGGACCTGAGATCAATACGCCAGGAAATGAAATGTTTCCCTTTATTTCTGAATCGGGAGTTTTGTATTTTTCCTCGGATGGACAACCTGGCTTTGGTAATCTTGACGTCTTTAAGGCTACGCGGATTGGAGGCTCTATGATTATAGAAAATTTAGGGACTCCCATGAATTCTTCTGCTGATGATTTTGGGTTTTATGAATACAATCTTACTCGAGGCTTCTTTTCTTCAAATAGACGAGGAGGGAAAGGTGACGATGATATTTATACTTTTGTTAACGATGATCCTAATTTGAAAATCATAAATTATTTTTTAACTGGGAATACCCTCACTATGGATGATGGTGGAGCTAACATAACGGTATCAAATACCAAGGTTTCCTTAATTTCAGGAGAAGGTCAAATTTTGGATGAATTTTTTACTCAAGAGGACGGCGTCTATAAATTCCGAGTCTATGCAGAGGAAAATTATAATATTAGGGTTGAAAAGCCTAATTATTTTTCTGCAAGAAAAGCATTTTCTACCATCGGAAGAAGTATTCGAAGAGATACACTTACCCAATTTCAGACTGATATTACCTTTGAATTAGATGTCATATTAGATCAAATTGTGATTGAGAAAACCATTGTGCTCAATAATATTTACTATGATTTAGATAAAGCCGAAATACGTACAGATGCTGCGTTTATGCTTGATAGTTTAGTGTTGATTTTGGAAGATAATCCTGAAATTTACATCGAGTTAGGTTCTCACACCGATGACAGAAATACCGATGAATATAATTTGGACTTATCTCAGAGACGGGCCAAATCAGCAGTTGACTATTTGATTGGTCACGGCATCCAGTCGAAAAGGGTTTTGGCCAAAGGTTACGGGGAAACAAAATTAATTATCGAAAATGCAAAAACAGAAGCAGATCATCAGATCAATCGGCGAACTGAATTCAAAGTACTGAAATATGACCCTCAGGAGATTGAAGGAGAAGAGGAATCGGAAGATGAATATGAGCGCTTCTTCGATAATGACAATGAATAGAATTAATCTACAAGTTTGCTGCTTCCTTTTATTGTATTCATATGAGATCACTCGACTTTTATTTTAAATTTGTTTCAATAATATCTACAGTCGTCTTTTTGGGTTACTTTTTGTTACCAACCGTTTTGTGTTTGGAAATTGGGGGGGGCCAAAACACCGAATATTAAGTGGTATATAGTTGACAGATGCCGCTTTGGGCGTGTGGCTCCTAGGAGTTTAATTGGAGTTTATTTTGGTATTCTTTTTGCTCAATGGTTTGTTTCTTTGGCTTTTTTAGAGTTTTCATGCATTGTTTCTATTCTGTATTCTTTTGCTGTCAATGAACCTTTCATCCTGCAGAATCATCTATTTCGGTTGTATCAACGATCAGTTTTGCAGGATTTTTTTAGGTCTTCCGATCATTGATTTTATGCCTGAGCAGTGCAGATTAACCTTAGTTTTGATATTGGTTGTAGGACTGTCAAAATCATTTAGTACGATAGGGACCATGATTCAATTTAAGTAGCGATATTTGTAGTTTATAAATCATACTATGTCTGATAGGTACATAAAAAGAGGAGTTTCAGCGGTCAAAGAGGATGTTCATAAGGCGATTTCAAATATAGATAAGGGTCTATTCCCTAAAGCCTTTTGCAAAATAGTTCCTGATTTGTTAACAAATAATGAGGATTTCTGTGCCATAATGCATGCAGATGGGGCGGGGACTAAGTCTTCTTTAGCTTACATGTATTGGAAGGAAACGGGAGATATGTCTGTTTGGAAAGGAATTGCTCAGGATGCGGTGATCATGAACACAGATGATCTGCTGTGCGTTGGCTGCACCGAGAATATTTTATTATCAAGTACCATAGGTAGGAACAAAAATAAAATACCTGGGGAGGTAATTGCAGAAATAATAGAAGGGACGGAAGAAGTCCTAGAAATGTTGAGAAATCAAGGAATTGATATTATTTCAACGGGTGGTGAAACGGCAGATGTTGGAGATTTGGTTCGAACCCTTATTGTTGATAGTACTGTGACTGCAAGAATGCCTAAGAGTAAGGTTATTGATAATGCCCATATCGCTTCAGGAGATGTAATTGTAGGTCTTTCTTCTTTTGGTCAGGCGAGTTATGAGTCAGCATACAATGGCGGTATGGGAAGCAATGGCCTTACTTCAGCAAGACATGATGTGTTTTCAGAAATTTACCAATCAAAATACCCTGAAGCTTTCGATTCATCGGTACCAAGGGGGTTAATTTTTTGTGGATCCAAACTCCTCACAGATCCCATAAAAAATACGAGTTTGGATGCAGGGAAACTGGTATTGTCTCCTACACGAACCTATGCTCCTATCGTTAAGGCAATTTTAACTGAACATCATGATCAAATTCATGGAATGGTCCATTGTAGTGGAGGTGGCCAAACAAAGATCTTGCATTTTGTTGATCAACTAAAAATAATTAAAAATAATCTCTTTGAGGTTCCTCCCTTGTTCTCTTTAATTCAAGAAGAGAGTACTACAAGTTGGCGTGAAATGTATCAGGTGTTTAATATGGGTCATAGATTTGAACTTTATGTTCTTGAAGAAGTAGTTGATGACCTTATTGAAATTTCAGAGTCTTTTAATGTTGATGCGCAAGTAGTTGGACATGTAGAGGCAGCGTCCAATAAAGAACTAGTCATTCATACTCCCAATGGCTCTTTTGAATACCATTAATTTATCGATAAAAAAGATCTTCAAGATGGGTAATGGATTCATCTGAGGCCAAAATGCTGATAATATCAAAACGAATGTTTGTTTCCAATTTGTTTGGTTAATGGAGGAATTTGTAATAGATATTATATTTTTCTTTTGTTTTTCGAAAGTAAATTTTCAGGGTGCCCGTATTTGTTATGGCTGTGATACTATATTTCTTTAAAAAACAATAGTTAGTTAGATGAGATTCCTATCAAATCTATTTTTACTCGTTTAAAGCCATTGTTTTTTTCTTGATTTTTTGTTGAGAGGGCCTAGATATTTTTTGATTCAATACTTCACCTAATTTTCCTTTAACTTTGTTTTCCAAAATCACTATTTTTTATGGTCTACCCATTAAAGTTTAAAAGCATTTATAAAGATAAGATTTGGGGTGGAGATAAGATTAAAAAACTTCTAAATAAAAATTACGGTGACTTGCCAAATTGTGGGGAGACTTGGGAGCTTTCTACCGTTTCTGGAGATATTTCTGTGGTAAGTAATGGTTTATGGCGAGGACAGGATCTTAAATCCTTATTAGCCCAACAAGGGGCTTCTATTTTGGGTGTCAAATTGTACGAGAAATTTGGTACAGACTTCCCTTTGTTGATTAAATTCATTGACGCAAATCAGGACCTTTCAATTCAAGTCCATCCAGATGATGCATTGGCAAAAAAAAGAAATGAAGGCTCCGGCAAAACTGAAATGTGGTATGTCCTTCAAGCAGATGAGCAAGCTTTTCTGATTACCGGGTTTAATCAGCCAATGTCTAGAGAGGTATATTTAGAGAAGTTAAAATCGGGAAATTTAATGGAGGTTTTAAATAAAGAACAGGTAGCTAAAGGAGATGTTTTTTTTCTGCCTGCAGGCAGAATACATACGATTGGAAAAGGATTGTTAATTGCCGAGATACAGCAGACTTCAGACATCACTTATCGAATTCATGACTTTAACCGGAGAGATGATCAAGGAAATAAGCGGGCCTTACATCTTGAAGAATCATTGGATGCAATAGACTTTACTTATAAATCAAATTATAAAACCAAATATGACCAGGGATTAAATAAAAGGGTCCAATTGGTTGTTTGCCCTTATTTTGTCACCAATAAACTGAATTTAACAGATAAAAAAATATTTAGTGCACCTAGAGTAGCGGGGTTCAAAATATATATTTGCATTGAGGGCTCAGCCAAAATAGTTGATGGCGATCAGGAGACACTCCTAGTAAAAGGAGAAACAGTTTTGATACCTGCCATTTTATCAACTTATGAAATTAAAGCGGATACTGAAGCGGTACTTTTGGAAACCTATATTGTATGATGCAAAACAAAGTTGTAGAATTTCGACATTTGGGTCTAGTAGATTATGAAAAGGGCCTTGCTTACCAAGAAAAGCTTTTTAAGAAGATTATAAATTTAAAAGTCAAAAATAGGAATCAGCCTGTAGACGAGCAAGAAGTTACGCCTAACTATTTGCTTTTTGTTTATCACCCCCATGTCTATACATTAGGCAAAAGTGGTAAGAAAGATCACTTATTATTGAACAAAGAGGGGCTTCGTGAAAAAGGAGTAGCGTACCACCAAATCAGCCGAGGAGGTGACATAACTTATCATGGTCCAGGTCAAATTGTAGGATATCCGATTCTAGATTTAGATAATTTTTTTACCGATATTCACAAATATCTCAGATTTTTGGAGGAAGCGGTGATTCGAACTTTAGCTTCTTATCAAATAGCAGCTGGAAGAATTGAAGGGTTGACTGGAGTTTGGTTAGACGTAAATGATCCTTATAAAGCACGAAAAATATGTGCTTTTGGAGTCAAGTCAAGCAGATGGGTAACCATGCATGGACTCGCTTTAAATGTGAATGTAGATCTTGAGTATTTTAAAAATATTATTCCTTGCGGTATTGATGATAAAGCGGTAACCTCTATGCATCAAGAACTAGGTAGACTGGTAGCTTTAAATGAAGTTGAAGAAAGGTTGCGTCAACATATTTCAAAACTTTTTCAAATGGAATGGAAAGGGGATTACACTCCAATAGAATAGTCAATTGGGAGAAATTAAGAATTTTATTTCATGGCTTCGATGGTATTATTATCATAGGGTCTTTATTTTAACAATCTACTATATTATTTGTTTCGAGACCCTTTTGACTAATTTAGTAAAAAGATGAAAAAAGATATTCTTTATTTACCCATAGATCAAGTCGTGATGGTCATTATGCCATCAAAGGAGTGTGATTTATGGCAAGTTTATTTAATCAATCAGAATAAGTGTAGATTAGAAACTATTTTAGTTACTTCTAAAGCTTACAGTGGAGATAAAAAAAACTGTACATCTTTAGATTTATTCATATCCTTGTTTAATATCGATTCGGGTAAATCAAATATTGATGATTTTCAGGTCAATAAGGTATATTACAATAAGAATAAGGTTCTAATGCGGATTGTGAATTATTGTCAAGGAGATGTGATTGTCACAGATCAAGTTTATTTAAAATTGAAAGGTTTACCTGCTATTAAGAAAGATAACATTACGCATGTTGATTGATAAATTATGTCTAAAAAAAAGAAATCATCAAGTACTCATGGCAAAATCCCACGGGTTAAAATAAATATCAAACAAAAGCTCAGATTACATTTTCAAAATAGGCCCAATGAGTCGTTTAGTTTCAGTCAGGTAGTTAAACATTTGAAAATACGGGAGGGTAAATCTAAAGAGTTTATAAAGGAGTTGTTGTTTAAAATGGAGGCCGAAAGGCAATTACATCGTGGACCTGACGGCCGATGGATTACCGCTTTAGAACCTACCTATTATGAGGGGACGGTTGATCATGTCAATCCTAAGTTTGCCTACATCATGGTGGCCTCACTGACCGATGATATTTGGGTAAAATCCAAAGATTTAAATTTTGCGATACACGGGGATATTGTTAATATTCAAATCACACGTTCAGCAAAGGCAAGTCAACGACCCGAAGGTCGTGTAATTTCCATAGTTAAGCGAGCTAAAAATGAATTCGTAGGCCGTCTTGAAGTATCTCAGAAATTTGGTTTTGTGGTTTTAAATAGTAGAAATATTTATTTCGATGTGATGGTCTATCCACAAAAATTTAAAAAGGCCACTCATAATGATAAAGTTTTAGTAAAGATTGATAAGTGGCCCAATAAGGAAAATAACAGTCCTCTTGGAAGCATAACGCATGTTTTGGGTAAAGCAGGAGAAAACAATACAGAGATTCATGCGATTATGGCAGAATATGATCTGCCTTTTAAATTTTCTAAAAAAATAGAAGGAGCGGCAGATTTCATTCCTTCAGTGATCTCAAAAGAAGAAATAAATAAGCGCAGAGATTTCAGAAAGGAGATCACCTTTACCATTGATCCCCATGATGCGAAGGATTTTGATGACGCTTTATCAATTAAAAAACTGAAGAATGGGAATATTGAAGTAGGAATTCATATAGCGGATGTCTCTTATTATGTCACACCTAATTCATTGCTTGACAAAGAGGCTTTTGAACGGGCAACTTCTGTTTATCTGGTAGATAGAACAATACCCATGTTACCAGAAAAGTTATCTAATGCCCTTTGCTCATTACGACCTAAAGAAGAAAAGCTAACCTTCTCAGCGGTTTTTGAAATCAATCATCAAGGAAAGGTGTTTGATAAATGGTTTGGGCGAACAGTTATCTATTCGGATCAAAGATTTACGTATGAGGATGCCCAAAAAATTATTGAAGGTAATGCGGGAGATTACCAAGAAGAAATATTACTTCTCAATGACCTGGCTGGGAAAATTCGGGAGCAGCGTTTTGTTAATGGAGCCGTAAACTTTGAATCAGTAGAAGTAAACTTTAGATTAGATGAGAAAGGGAAGCCCTTGGAAGTTATACCCAAAGAGCGAAAAGAAGCCCACAAGATGATTGAAGAGTTCATGTTATTGGCCAATAGAGAGGTTGCTACTTTTATTTTTGATAGAGGGGAATTGAAACAATCAGAGAATAGTCTTCCTTTTGTATACCGAGTTCATAATGACCCAGATCCAGAAAAATTAGATAATTTTTCAAAGTTTGCTAGTAGGTTTGGATATAAACTTTTGACCTATGGAGGGATTTCTAAAAACTTAAATAAATTATTAGGAGACATAAAAGGTAAGCCAGAACAGAACGTATTGGAGTCCATAGCTATCAGGTCCATGGCCAAAGCTCGGTATACCACAGATCCAAAGAGACATTTTGGTTTGGCCTTTGAGCATTATACTCATTTTACTTCTCCCATAAGAAGATATCCCGATATAATGGTTCATAGGTTGCTTTGGGATTATTTGGAAGGGGGAAAAATTCCAGAAAAAGAGATTATTGAACAAAGATGCATGCACTCATCAGAACGAGAAAAAAGGGCTGCTGAGGCTGAAAGAACATCTATAAAATTTAAGCAGGTTGAATTTATGTCTGAGTTGTTAGGAGAAACTTTTGAAGGGATTGTATCAGGAGTGACTGAGTGGGGCTTATTTGTGGAAATCAGTGCTACTAAATGTGAGGGGATGATTAGAATTGCAGATATAGATTGTGATCAGTTTCAATACGATGAGAAGCAATATAGGATCGTTGGTAGAAGGACAGGAAAAATAATTTCCTTGGGAGATGAAATTCATGTCAAGGTAATGAAAACAGATATAGACCGAAGAACCATAGATTTGCTTTGGATTGAAAAGTAAATTAATTCAAAATACTTAGTGAATCTTTTTTAATGAAAAATAAGTTAGAAGTGTGAAGTCAGGGAGCAAGAAACTTTTCATCTCCCTTTTTAATTAGTGGTTTAATACAGAATAAATGAAATCAATATTCACATTACGAAAATCAATTGATGCACGCTTGGTTCAATTAAATCTCAAGGCACAGCCCAAGAATCTTTATGAGCCTATTAGCTACTTATTGGCTTTGGGGGGGAAGAGGTTTAGGCCTCTGTTAGTTCTATTGACAGCGCAGCTGAAAGGGACATATAATTCACAAATATTAGATCCGGCTTTAGCCATTGAAGTGTTTCATAACTTCACCTTGATGCATGATGATATTATGGATGCTGCTCCGCTTCGAAGAGGTAAGCCCGCAGTTCATGAAAAATGGAATCAAAATACTGCTATATTAAGTGGAGATGCGATGTTCGTAAAAGCCTATCAGCTCATAACTAAGATCAATCCTAGTCACTTAGTATTGGCTATGGATCGATTCAATGAAACAGCTTTACAGGTCTGTGAAGGGCAACAATTAGATATGGATTTTGAACAATTGAAAGAGGTTTCTAAGGAAGATTATTTGGAGATGATTAGGTTGAAGACTGCTGTATTGTTGGGATTTAGTATGGAATTGGGAGGATTGATGGGCGGCTTTAATCGCAAGGATCAACATCGACTTTATGGGGTGGGAGAAAATCTAGGTCTAGGCTTTCAGTTGATGGATGATTTATTAGATGTCTATGGAGATCAACAGAAGGTAGGCAAGCAAGTGGGGGGCGACATTGTCTCCAATAAAAAAACATTTTTAATGATTAATGCTTTAGATCTTGCAAGGACTGAAGTTCGCAGCCAATTGGATAGTTGGATCAGTATGGGACATGCAGATCCTGAAGAGAAAGTAGTTGCTGTCAAAAAAATTTATGATCACTTGGGAGTATCCGAGCTCTTAAAAATTAAAATGGATGCTTATTTTGAGGAGGCATTTAGATTACTTAATACCATTGATTGTAACAAAGAAGGGCTTGAAATTTTCACCCATTTTGCTCGTGGCTTAATTAAAAGGGAAGGGTAGTTGCATTAAAGATAAAAAATTAAATGATCAGTTTAAATTTAATCATTATTGTGCTGACGGTATGGGTCAGTATTTATGTCCAAAATAACACCCATTTTTATGGCCAACTTATGATGGACCCACATGAGGTTATGAAGAAGCGTCAATATTGGAGACTTATTACTTCGGGTTTCGTCCACGATGGCTATTCACATTTGGGTTTTAATATGTTTACACTTTACTTTTTTGGGAATGCTGTGGAGCAATATTTCGCTTATATTTTGGGATCAACTTCAACCGTTGCATTTGTTCTCTTTTATCTATCTGCCCTTGTTGTTTCGGATTTACCTGGATTTTTTAAAAATAAAAACAGACCGGGATACAATACTCTCGGGGCCTCTGGAGGGGTGTCGGCGATGGTATTTGCTAGTATTATTTATGCGCCTTTAAATAAAATATGTCTTTTTGCAGTACTTTGCTTTCCTGGATTTATACTGGGAGTTATTTTCCTTATTTATTCTTTTACTCAAGGGAAGAGCCTATCTCAAAACATCAATCATGAAGCTCATTTGTATGGTGCCCTTTACGGCATTGCTTTTAGTATTTGGGTTTATCCTGAATCTTTTATAATTTTTTTAGACCAGATTTTAAGCTATCGTTTATTTTGAATATAAAAAACCCTTCCCATAATGCATGAGAGGGGTTTATTTAATAAGGTTGATTTTAAGATTCGATAGCAATCAATTCTACTTCAAATATTAATACAGATCGAGGAGGGATAGGTCCTGATCCCCTTTCTCCATAACCTAATTCGTAAGGGATGGTAAGTTCAATTTTACCTCCGACGTTGATTAATTGTACGCCTTCAGTCCACCCGGGTATCACACCACTCAAAGGGAAAGAGATGGGCTCGCCGCGCTCAACAGATGAGTCAAAAACAGTTCCGTCTATTAAAGTTCCCGTATAATGCACTGTAACCGTACTTTCAGCAGAAGGATAGTCACCAGTACCTGCCTGAAGAATTTTGTATTGAAGGCCACTTGCGGTAGTTTCAACCCCTTCCTTAGTAGCATTTTCTGCTAGGTAAATTTTACCTTCTTCTCCTAGACTTTCTGTTTTTTTCTCATTAAAACTCATATATACTTGTTGACATTGCTCCAAGGTCAATTGGCTAGTATCGCTTAAGGCTTCTTTAAATGCCGCGGTAACCGTAGCTATATCAATATCTTCGAGCTGTGGTTTAATTTGTTCTGCCAATAATGTTCCAAAACTGTAGCTTAAGCTATCTTTGAATGTTGTAAGTTGAATCTGTCCAGATTTTGTTCTATCTGAGCAGTTTGAAAATAGAGCTACTATAGCTACTAAAATCGAGATTTTAATTTTTTGCATGTTCATAAAATGAAATGCGAATATAATGGGTTTTAACTGAATTATTAAAAATAAAGGTTCATATCATTGCTTTTTACAGGGGTTAAAATTCATCTAGGTTCCATTTAAAGAACCCAATTGAGTATTTAAATGGATTTGATATAGATTAAAAAGGGTCAATCTAAAAATCTGATTTAATTTGCATCTCAAATGAAGTATTAATGGAGCAAAACAAGAAAGAATCATTAAATTTTATTGAACAGCTTATTGAGCGGGATGTGAAGGAAGGCAACTTTAAAAAGATCTATACGCGTTTTCCTCCTGAGCCAAATGGCTATTTACATATTGGTCATGCCAAATCGATTTGTTTAAATTTTGGACTTGCTCAAAAATATGGAGGTCATTGCAATCTTCGATTTGACGATACTAATCCTGAAAAAGAAGAAACTGAATTTGTTGATTCTATTAAAGAAGATATTAAATGGCTAGGTTTTGATTGGGGGCCATCAGCCTATCATACTTCAGATTATTTCGAACAGTTATATCAGTTGGCCATTTGCTTGATTGAAAAAGGGAACGCTTATGTTGACGAACTCAGTGCGGTTCAATTGAATGAGCTGAAAGGATCGCCTACTGAACCAGGAAAAGAGAGCCCATTTAGAGATCGGCCGATTGAAGAAAGCCTTGAGATTTTTAAAGCCATGAAATCAGGAGCTTTTCAGAATGGAGAAAGAGTACTACGGGCTAAAATTGATATGAGTAGCCCAAATATGCACATGAGAGATCCTATTTTGTATCGGATCAAGCATATGAAACATCATCGTACGGGATCAAAGTGGTGTATTTATCCTACTTATGATTTTGCTCATGGACAGTCGGACAGTATAGAGCAAATCACCCATTCTCTCTGTACCTTGGAGTTTGAGGTACATAGACCTTTATATGAATGGCTCATTCAGAAATTAGAAATTCATCCTTCGAAACAGACCGAGTTTGCCCGATTAAATTTGAGTTATACCATTGTAAGTAAAAGAAGTCTTCGAGCATTGGTTGAAGGACATTATGTTGCAGGCTGGGATGATCCCAGGATGCCTACCATTTCGGGTATTAGAAGAAGAGGGTTTACCGCTAAATCGATTAGAAAATTCGCAGATACCATAGGAGTAGCGAGAAGAGATGGCATTACCGATGTTGCTTTATTAGAACATGCGGTACGAGAAGATTTAAATAAAACAGCTCATCGTATTTTTGGGATCATGGACCCTATCAAGTTGATTATTACCAATTGGCCAAAAGATTATCAGGAGATCATGATAGCTGAAAATAATCCGGAAGATGAAAAATCAGGAACTCGTGAGATGCCTTTTACTCGTGAAATCTTCATTGATCGTTCAGATTTTATGGAAGATCCCCCGAGTCCTAGAAAATGGTTTAGATTGGGTCCTGATCGTGAAGTCCGCCTTAAAAAAGGCTACATTATTAAGTGTACAGGGTATAAAAAATCTGAAAAAGGCAAGGTCGTTGAAATTTATGCTGAATACGATCCAAATACCAAGAGTGGCCAAGATACGAGTGGGAAAAAAGTCAAAGGAACTCTAGGATGGGTATCAGTACCAAACGCAGTTTTAGTTGAAATACGAATGTATGATCGTTTATTTCTTACTGAAAACCTGAATAAGATTGAAGACGATTTTAAAAATCATTTGAATCCAGATTCTTTGATCATCAATACTAAAGCTGTTTTGGAACCTTCCGTTCGAAATGCTCAAGTGGGGGATCAATTTCAATTTGAACGGATAGGATATTTTAGGGTAGATGAAGATAGTCACTCTGAAAGGCTCATTTTCAATAGAACCCTTACCTTAAGAGATGGTTGGACAAAGAAAAAAAACTAAAAAAGAGGAATTTTATTTGAATGGTTAGTCTATGGATCAAAGATGGGTTAATTTCATTTTTTAAAAACAAATGCTATGAAAATAAAAATAGTTATTGGCTTGATGCTCATTTTGCAGAGTAGCTTGACCTTTTCTCAATCTTCTATTATTGGTTTTGAAGCCACTCAAGTGGCTCAACAAAAAGATCTCGAAGCAGAGTTTGATAAAATACTTTCATCTGAGAACCTAGATCAATGGATGAAATTAATGTCTGGAGAGCCCCATTATTTGGGAACCGCGTATGGGCGAAAAAATGCTGAATGGATGGTCAAGAAATTTAAATCATGGGGATATGATGCCAAAATTGAGACCTATCAGGTATTGTTTCCTTATCCAAAAGTACGTTTATTGGAGTTGATAGCACCAAACAATTATAAAGCAAAATTAACTGCCGTTCCAGTCCCAGGCGACGCCTATACTGATCAAGGAGATGCCTTGCTGCCAAGTTACAATGCTTTTTCTACGGATGGAGATGTGACTGCAGAGCTAGTATTTGTAAATTATGGTATTCCGGCAGATTACGAGGAATTGGAAAAGAGAGGGATAGATGTCAAAGGGAAAATTGTTATTGCTAAATACTATGGTTCTTGGAGGGGTATCAAACCTAAATTGGCAGCAGAGAAAGGTGCCATTGGGTGTATTATTTATTCAGATCCGAAGGATGATGGGTTTTATGCTGGGGACGTATACCCCAAAGGAGCTTTTAAAAATGCTACAGGTGTACAAAGGGGATCCGTAATGGACATGCCGCTGTATCCGGGTGATGTACTGACCCCGGGCTATGGAGCTACTAAAAACGCTAAGAGAATCGACCGCAAGGATGCCCCTACCATTACAAAAATTCCGGTTTTACCGATTTCATACGAAGATGCTTTGCCCTTGTTGGCGGCCCTTGAAGGGCAAGTGGCACCCACTTCGTGGCGAGGAGCGTTGCCCATTACTTACCACATTGGACCTGGACCCGCAAAGGTTCATTTAAAACTGACTTTTGATTGGCAATTAAAACCTGCTCATAACGTGATTGCCAAGCTCAAGGGGACAGATTTTCCCAATCAGTGGGTCATCAGAGGAAATCATCACGATGCCTGGGTACATGGAGCTGCTGATCCTGTAAGCGGGATGGTTGCCTTGCTGGAGGAGGCTAGAGCAGTAGGCATGCTTGCAAAAGCAGGACAAGCGCCAAAAAGAACCCTCATATATTGTGCATGGGATGCTGAAGAGCCAGGTCTGATTGGTTCTACCGAATGGGTGGAAGATCATCTTGAAGAACTGCAACAAAAAACGGTGGCCTATATCAATACAGATGGGAATGGCCGGGGATTTTTAGGTGTAGGGGGATCACATTCTCTTCAAGCCATGGTAAAGGAGGTAGCCATAGATGTGATCGATCCTCAAAAAGGAGTTTCTGTCGCCGAAAGAGTTGGGGCTAGAGATTTATTGAATGGAGGAGATGGTAATCTGGGGTTATACGCCTTAGGATCCGGCTCTGATTATACGCCTTTTATTCAACATGCAGGCATTGCAGCACTCAACATTGGATTTGGAGGTGAAAATTCGGGAGGAGAATACCATACTATTTATGATACTTATGAGCATTATAAAAGATTCAAGGACCCGGACATGGCTTATGGTGTTGTATTGGCTAAAACAGCGGGACGTATAGTCTTGAGGTTGGCCAATGCTGAGGTATTGCCTTTTGAATTTGAGGCATGGTATAGCACCGTTCAGGGCTATTTAAAAGAAATAAATGACTTGACAAATATGATGCGTGGGGCAGTTGAGCAGCATAATGCCTTCATTGATAAAAAGGTATTTTCTTTGACCGCAGATCCAACAAAACCCTTCAATCAGCCCACTAAGAAAGCCATTGTACCTTATGTTGATTTTTCGCCTCTATACAATGTCCTGGCTAGTCTCAAAGTTACGGTAGAAGCTTTAGGTGAAAAGTCCCTTGCTTCCGTGACCTCAAAAGATGCCCTCAATGACAAACTTATGCATGCTGAACAGGTTTTGACTTTTGCTTCAGGTCTACCTAGGAGAAGTTGGTACCGGCATCAAATTTACGCCCCGGGTTTTTATACAGGGTATGGTGTCAAAACACTTCCAGGTGTAAGAGAGGCGATCGAACAAGAAAATTGGGAGGAATGTCGGGATCAGGTGATTATTTTGACTACGACGCTTCAAAATTTTGATACCCATTTGCAGAGTATATTGGTCTTGAATTAATGCCTATAAGTCGTGCGAAAATCTCCACCCTCAAGCCTTGGGATATTGCCCTAATAGGTATCCCTTTTGACGATCATTCTTCATTTCTCAAAGGGCCATCTAACGCACCTCCATTGATCATCGAGGCCATCGAGAGTGACTCTGCAAATTATTTTACTGAAGATTTGATTGATTTAGAGGATCATCCAAATGTCTGCTGGTTGGGCAATGCCTCGCTTAGGGATTATTTTGATATTGAGTCCATTATTGCCGAAATTCTAAAGAGAGGGGCTATTCCTTTTTCAATAGGCGGTGACCATTCCATTACCTATCCGATTCTGAAGGCTATGTCAGCTTCTTATTCTAACTTAAGTATTTTGCATTTTGATGCCCATGGGGATTTATATGATTCATTGGATGGAAATCGACATTCACATGCCAGTCCATTTGCCCGAATTATGGAAGAGGGATTGTCCCAAGCTTTAATTCAGGTAGGTATTCGGACTTTGAATGACCATCAACAAACACAAGCGAATAAGTTTGGTGTTAAGGTCATAGACATGAGAAATTGGTCACCTGACATAGAGTTAAATTTATCGGGATCCGTTTATTTAAGCTTTGATATGGATGTCCTGGATCCGGCCTTTGCTCCTGGAGTTTCTCATCACGAGCCGGGAGGTTTCACAACCCGAGAGGTATTGCGGATGATACAAAAACTTGATTTGAATATTGTTGGCCTTGATTTGGTAGAGTACAATCCTAATCGTGATCTGAATGGGATTACCGCCATGACAGCAGCAAAAATTATAAAGGAGTTGCTGGCAAAGATGTTATCACTTAATAAATCATTTTAATTTATTAAGTTTGATTTCTCAAAACCGTTAAAGGGGATTGTCGCACGATAGTGCGACTGTTGAAAAGGCCAATAAATACGGTCAGGGAAGTGATACCGAAAAAGAAGCCCATGATTTCCAGTAAGTTGGGCAAATAGGTAAATTCAAAAATAAAATAACCCAATAGACTTGTAAAAACAACGGCCAAAAAGAGTCCTGCCAATGCCCCTAATCCTCCCAAAAAGAAATATTCGGCCGCTATGATCTTCCATAATTGGGCTTTTGAAGCTCCCATGGTCCGAAGCAAAACATTTTCTCGCATGCGTTGAAACTTACTCAGTATAATGGCACTGATCATGACTATTAATCCAGTACCAATACTAAATAAGGCCATGAATTGAATCACAAAGGCTACTTTAGACAAGAGATCTTCAATTGTCTTCAAGATGAGTTCTAGATCAATGATCGACACATTGGGATGTTGTCTTACAATGGCTTGCTGGTAGCGTGCAGAAACATCATTTTGATTAATTCGGGTGATGAGAACATGAAATTGAGGCGCTTGTTCTAAAACTCCAGTAGGGAACAAGACTAAAAAATTAGTTTGGACCCGACGCCAATCTACTTCTCGAAAACTGCCTATATAGGTTTTTATCAATGCTCCTTGCACATTAAAGAGCAATTGATCCCCAATATGAAGGCCTAAGTTTTCGGCATAACCATTGGATATTGAAACAAATATGGAATCATCTGGATTTTTTAATGTTCCCTGCCATGTCCCTTCAGAGATGGTTTCTGAACTGATTAATGTATCTCGATAGGTCACGCGATATTCTCGATTAAATGCCCATTTTGGAAGGTCAATAGTGGAGTCGGCGTCGGCTTGATCACGTGTTTGATTATTGATTTCTAACAACCGCATGGTCACTACAGGCACTTCTTGCAGCACCGGAAGATCATATTCTTCAGTCAAGTTCCTAATTTCTTCTTTTTGGTTCGTTTGAATATCAAAAAGTATTGTATTAGGCCGTTCATTTTTACCACTCATAGATACTCGATCGACAAGCAATCCTTGCATGAAATATAACATCGCTAAAAATGCGGTGCTCAAACCCAAAGTTGTCACTAAGATCACCGTTTGATTATTGGGTCTATAGAGGTTTGAAATGCCTTGACGCCATACAAATCCCATCTGCTTGGGCAGGAGTTTTTTAAGTAGAGTATTCAGGCCATGGGCGAGGGCGTATAACAAGGCCAATGCTGCTAAAAGAATGGAAATATTGATTAACGCATTCAACGCATCTTTAAGTTGCCAAAACATGATCAGGTATAAGAAGATTAGAATACTCCCAATGATACTAATAAAAGGCTGATCTAATTTGAGTTTTAAAGATTCATATCCAAAACGAATGGCGGCGAGGGGACTTACTTTTCTCAATCCAATAAGTGACAGTAATCCAAAAAGGATAGAAGTCACCACACCAATAATCAATCCTGCGATAATTGCTGGCCAATAAATGATTGGCTGAATATCAAAGGGAATAAATGATTTTGCGATTTCCGGTAAGTAAAGATGAATGATAACTCCCAAAATGCAACCAATAGTTGCCCCTATGAGTCCAAAAAATCCCACTTGAATTAAATAAATATTGATGGCTTCTTTGGCCTGCATTCCCATGCAGCGCAGCACCGCTACAATTTGCACTTTACTTTTGATGTATACAAAAATTGAGCTAGAAACACCCAAACATCCGAGCAGTAAGGCAGCAAATGCGATCAGTTCCAAAAATGAGGAAAGATCTCTAAAAGCCCTGCCCGTTTGTGCTTTTCGATCGTTGACATCATCGACATCATAACCTGCCTCCTCAAGAATATTTCTTGATTCTTCAAAAACATTCGTTGTATCCATTTCTGGATGAAATTGAAAATAAGTGATATAGTTGATTACGCTTCCCTTCTGTATCAGTCCAGTCTCATTTAAATACTTTAGGGGAATATATACCACCGGTGCAACCGATGAACCGACATCGCTTTGTCCGGGAATCTTCTGTATTTTTCCGACGACTTCAAAGCTGATATTTCCAACCTTAATGGAATCACCCAAGTGAACTCCAAATTGGAGCATTAATTTTTCATCTACTAAGGCTTTTTGCGCCTCTCGAAAATCTTGTGCGGCCTTACCTGGCACTGTTTCTATGTCTCCATAATAAGGATATTTCCCTTCTAAAGCCCGAATTTGTACCAAACGGGTGCCATCTGTTCTTGGAAACCGGACCATTGAAGCAAAATAAACTTCATTAGATTCATCTTTACTTAGTCGGGACATTTGGAAAAATAACGAATCGGGTAACTCAGCTTTACCACGCACAGAAACATCTGCACCCAGCAAGTTTTTTGCTTGGCCGTCGATTTCATCCATGAGATTTTCTCTAAACGAAGTAATACCCACGAGCGCACCAATACCTAATGAAATAGAAGCGATAAAGAGTAATAATTTACCGCGACTTCTTCTACTATCTCTCCAGGCCATTTTCCAGGGCCAAGAGCGAGCGTATCTGATTTTTTTTAATGGAGAATTTTTATTCACGTTTTAAAGTCTATTTTAATGAATGATGATTCCCCCTTTGATTTTTATAATTTGATGAGTCTTTTGAGCAAGTTCTAAGTCATGGGTAACGATGATCAATGTTGTTCCTTTTTCTTTGTTAATCTCAAAGAGTAAGGCTTCAATCGATTTTCCTGTTTCTTCATCTAGGTTTCCTGTAGGTTCATCAGCAAAAAGGATTTCAGGATTGTTTGAAAAGGCTCTGGCAATGGCGACGCGCTGCTGTTCACCTCCTGATAGTTGAGAGGGGTAATGATTTTTACGTGCATCTAAACCGACTCTTTTGAGCAAGGCAATAGAGGGCTCCATGGTGTTTTTTACACCGCGAAGCTCTAAAGGAACACGGACATTTTCAAGGGCCGTTAAGGTAGGGATCAATTGAAAATTTTGGAAAACAAAACCAATATTTTGATTGCGAACTTGCGCTAATTCATCTTCATTAAGTTTATTTAGCGAGATCTCATTCAAGATGACTTCCCCTTCCGTCACACGATCTAATCCGGCACAAAGACCAAGCAGTGTCGTTTTCCCACTGCCTGAGGGACCAATAATAGCTACAGATTCCCCTTTAAGTACAGAAAAATTAATATCCTTGAGTACTGTGAGTGAGTTATTTTTTGAACCATATACCTTAGATAATCCCTTAACTTTTAGAATTTCAAACATGTCCTACAATAATAAAACAGCTAATGTTATATAAGAGGTTAAAAAAGGTTAAAGTTCCTTTTTAATTTTAAAAGGCCCATTCGTAGATTCATATCTTTAATGTTCCCTTTTGAACATAAATGCATTTACTTGCCTAATTTACAACTTAATTAAGACAAAATTATGAGACTTTTAATGGGTGTCCTAGGACTTTTATGTATAGAATGTCAGGGGCCAAAAAAAGAAAAAATGAATGTCATTTTGCAGGGGAAAGAGGTTCCAAAACCTTTACCGGCTACTCAAAAAAGGGTAATTTTATTTTTTGGGAACAGCATTACCGCTGGATACCAATTAGATATGAATCAGGCATTTCCGGCAATAATTAAGCAAAAAATAGATTCTTTGGCTTTAAATTATCAGGTTATTAATGCCGGATTAAGTGGGGAAACCACTGCCAGTGGTAAGAATAGGATAGATTGGGTATTGAGGACGATACCGGATATATTTATTTTGGAATTAGGAGCAAATGATGGTCTTAGGGGACTCCCTTTGCGGGAGACACACAAAAATCTACAAATTATCATTGATAAAGTAAAATTGATAAATCCTGAAGTGAAAATTATCATTGCTGGAATGGAAGTTCCTCCAAATTTAGGGGAAGCTTATACGCGTCAGTTTCGTAATATTTTTTCAGACCTTTCCAAAAATAATGCAGCAGTACTTATCCCTTTTTTGCTTGTAGATGTTGCAGGAAGACCTAATCTAAATTTGACTGATGGCATTCACCCTACTCCAGAAGGTCATCTTTTGGTAGCTGAATTGGTCTGGGAAACTTTGTTGCCGCTTTTAGAATTGAATTGATGGATATAGAAAGAATTGAATATTTTTTTATTCAAGGCGCTAATTTTGTATGGGGCTTGCCGCTGCTCATACTTTTGTTGGGAGGGGGATTTTTCTTTATAATGTATTCAAGGTTGCTACCTTTTAAATATTTGAAACACGGTTTGGAGGTGTTGACAGGGAAATATGATCAGGTTAATGATGTAGGAGAGATCAGCCATTTTCAGGCATTGGCTAGTCATTTGGCGGCAACTATCGGTATGGGTAATATCAGCGGTGTAGCTGTAGCCATTGCCACAGGAGGCCCAGGGGCAATTTTTTGGATGTGGGTCAGTGCTCTTTTTGGGATGTCTACTAAATTTTTTACTTGTACCCTGGCGGTTATGTATCGGGGAAAAGACTCCAATGGAGACGTTCAGGGAGGTCCTATGTATGTCATAGAAGAGGGAATGGGTATAAAATGGCGCCCTTTGGCTGTTTTTTTTTGTTTGGCGGGGGTTTTTGGTGCTACTCCAATTTTTCAATCAAATCAAATCATTGCCGCGGCCAATGAGATTATTTTTCAGCCAGCTGGAATAGAAGCTTCTTTATTTGGAGACTTGGTCATGGGACTTGTACTGACTCTTTTGACGGGAATCGTTATTTTTGGAGGGATACAACGGATTGGTATTTGGGCAGCACGTTTGGTGCCGGCGATGGTTATACTTTATTTAATCAGTGTAGCCTGTATACTTTTTTTAAATACGTCAAAGATTATCCCCTCTTTATTATTGATTTTAGAGGATGCCTTTGCAGCAAATGCGGTTTTGGGAGGTGCGATTGGCGCAATTATTTTGGCTGGTGCACGTCGTGCGGCATTTTCTAATGAAGCAGGTATCGGTACGGCTCCAATGATGCATGGTGCAACTAGAACGGAAGAACCCATCAGAGAAGGGCTCGTGGCCATGCTGGGACCTGCCATTGACACTTTATTGGTATGTACTTTAACGGGGTTATGTATTTTAGTGACCGGAGTTTGGGAATCGAGTGATTCGAGTGGGATTGCCTTGACCGTTGAAGCTTTTCAGATTAGTCTTCCACGGATGGGGTCCTACATTTTGGCATTGTGCGTGTTGATATTTGGTTTTACAACTATTCTAGGATTGTCTTATTATGGCCGTAAATGCTTGTCTTTTGTCATAGGGGCTAAGTACGGATGGTATTTTAATTATTGGTATGTAGGTATAATCATTGTAGGATCAGTGGCAACATTGGGTGGGGTAGTAAGCCTGATTGATATGGCGTATGGTCTGATGGCCTTTCCTACCATGATTTCTGCGGTCATATTAGCACCTAAAGTGATGAAAGCAGCTAATATTTATTTCACAAAGATTGAAAATTAGCTTTGATTTATAGGCTTGTTCTACTTTTCACTATTAAATCACAGGGATTGACTTAAGCATAGTCATTTAAAATAGGATAACTCTATATATTTGCAAGGACCATGAGGGTAAAAAATACATGAGAATAGTTATTGCAGGTGCTGGAGAACTTGGGTTTCACTTGGCCAAACTACTCGCAATAGAAGAACAAGACATTACCCTTATTGATGAGGATGAAAGTGTTTTAGACCAAGCGAAAAACCAATTCGATGTAGGGAGTGTCGTGGGTAGTGCGACGTCAATAAGTGTTCTCATTGAAGCCAATATTTCTAAAACAGATTTGTTGATTGCTGTTACCTCTGATCAAGAAACCAACATCTCCACTGCCATTATTGGTAAAAAATTGGGGGCAAAGCGAACTATTGCTCGCATTTCCAATATTGAATTTTTAAAGAAAAAAGAACTATTTAATCTAAAAGATGTGGGTATTGACGAGCTCATCTCCCCAGAGTTGTTGGCGGCACGTGAAATAAAAAGGTTGTTAAAGAAGACGGCACTAACGGATACTTTTGAATTTGATAAAGGGATCTTGTCTTTGGTGGGAATTACCATAGATGAGGAATCACAATTTTTTAATAAAACCCTGACTGAAACAGCCTATCTAGCTTCAAATCACGATTTTACAACGGTGGCTCTGCTTAGAGATAATGAAACGATTATTCCACATGGCGAAAACAAATTCAAAAAAAATGATCATGCTTATTTTATAGCCGAGCCAACGGGGATTGATCAAATTTTACAACTTTCCGGCAAAGTTAAATCTGAGGTCAAATATTTAATGATTTTAGGAGGAAGTAAGATTGGCATCAATGCAGCTCGTGAATTGAAGAAAAAATATAAAATCAAGCTTATTGAAAAAGATAAAGAAAAATGTTTTCGGTTGGCAGAAGAACTTCCTGATACCATGATTATTAACGGAGATGGACGGGATTTAAAATTACTTAAAGAGGAAGGCATTGATAGTATGGATGCTTTTATTGCCGTAACCGGTAATTCCGAAACTAATATTATTTCTTCATTGGTGGCCAAAGATGCTGGTATTAAAAAAACCATAGCCTTGGTAGAAAACATTGATTATATTCATTTGTCTCAAAGTATTGGAGTAGATACGATGATCAATAAAAAGCTTATTGCTGCTAATTTCATTTTTAGGTATATTCGAAAAGGAGAGGTGGTCAATATAACGAGTGTGCATGGAGTGGATGCAGAAGTACTTGAATTCGAAGTCAAAGAAGGAGCAAAAATTCTGCTAGATGAATTGCGAAATTTAGATTTTCCAAGGACAGCGGTAATCGGAGGAGTAATTAGAAAAAACAAAGGTTACACTGTCAGGGGGAACTTTAATTTTGAGGCGGAGGATCGTGTTGTCGTCCTATCTAAACCAGAGTGCATCCATGCAGTGGAGCATTATTTCAAATAATTCTTGATGTTTAATTATAAATTAATCATTAAAATCATGAGCATTCTTATTATGCTAAATGGCATTTTCATGACGCTATGTCTGCCTTTTAGCTGGTATTTTGGTGGTCAAGATTTTGAAGCTCTTGTAGCATCAGCATTGATTGCGATCTCTTTGGGGGCGGTTATGTGGCTATTAATACGAAATTCTACCAATAAGGAATTACGTAAACGTGAGGGCTATTTGGTTGTCACTATTGGCTGGTTGGCGATGTCTTTAATTGGGACATTACCTTATATACTGAGTGGGGAGATCATAAATTTTACAGACGCATTTTTTGAAACTTTATCTGGATTTTCTACTACGGGGGCAACCATTTTAAAAGATATTGAATCGGTGGGTAAAGGTGTCTTATTATGGAGAAGTATGACCCAATGGATTGGAGGTATGGGGATCATTGTACTTACCGTCGCGATATTACCTATTTTAGGGATTGGAGGTATGCAGCTTTTTATAGCAGAAGCCCCGGGAATTTCACCAGATAAATTTCAACCTCGAATTAAAGAAACTGCTAAAAGATTATGGATTATATACATAGGATTTACGGGATTGGAATTAATTTTTCTAATGTTGGGAGGCATGTCTTTTTTTGATGCCTTAAATCACAGTTTAACTACCATGGCTACTGGAGGGTTTTCAACTAAAAATACCAGCATTGCTTATTATCATTCTGTCTATATAGATTTTATTATTTTGATATTCATGTTTTTAGCGGGGACTAATTTCACTATGCTTTATTTTGGGCTACACGGCAAGCTAAAAAAAGTTTTTCAGAATCAAGAGTTTAGAAGTTATACAATTTTTTGTTTTTTTATCACGGTACTTTGTGCTCTGGGAATATGGATGAATGGAGAGGAAAACTTAATAGATTCTTTTAGATACAGCATTTTTCAGGTTGTTTCAATTATTACGACGACTGGATTTATTACACAGGACTATACGGCTTGGACACCTTTATTGACTATGCTTTTTTTCTTTCTGATGTTTGTAGGTGCTTCTGCAGGGTCAACGTCCGGGGGGATTAAAATAATTAGACACTTGATTTTAGTGAAGAATAGTTTTTTGGAATTTAACAGACAAATCCATCCATCAGCCGTATTGCCTTT
>NZHT01000103.1 GCA_002691385.1 Flammeovirgaceae bacterium
ATAGTCAGGCCTAAAAAGTTTGATGATATTGACAGTGATAGCACTGAAAATTTAATTTTCCCAGGTGCATTTAACTCCGGAGGAATTTTTCCAGTTTTCGAGGATTCATTAATTATTATGGAAGATCAATCCTTAGGATTTAATCATGAAATTCCAAAAGAAGGCTACAATCTATATGGAACCCCCGCCAAAACTTATGAAACCATCAGGTTAAGTAACAATGGAATTCGAGGAACTGGAAAAATTGACTTTATACATAGCCATCTTTTTTCTGATGATTTTATTTATTATTCCGATTCTGTAACTACAGATGGATATAAAGGATATATTGATCCCGGCCAGGTAAAATCCTTAAACTTCCCTCAAGCTGATCTTGGAAATTTTAGAATGAGCTGGTATCCAAGAAAAGATAGCATGTATCTAATCACCATTGGTGAGCCATTTAATTTTTATACGAAATCAGCCCAATTAGTCGGCAACGTTAATCTCACCCAGGCAGGTGTGTATGGATCTGGTAGCTTTTTTACACGTGGTTCAGTTACAGAATCTAAAAAAATGACTTTTGAAGAAAAAAGTTTTGAAGCAAGAAATAGCACATTTCAAATCCTTTCAGACCAAGTTGATAAACCCGCAATGGTTGGTGAGGATATGTATACAAAATTTGACCTAGAAAAAAATATAGTTGCTATAAATGTTGAACATAAACGTGATGCTGAATTTACTTTCCCTTATGCTGCCATGAAGACATCTATCGTTAATGCGACCTGGTTTTTGGAAGATTCAATAGTAACGATGAAAAAACCGGATAATGTTGAGTTAATAGATTCTTATTTTTATTCGACACGTCAAGATCTAGATTCATTAGCTTTCAATGGGACCAATGCCATTTACGATATCAAAACATCTGAATTAAGGGTTCAAGGCATTCCCCACATCCTTGTGGCTGATGCAAAAATTATTCCGGCAAATAATGAGACAACAATTAAATTTAATTCAGAACTAGAAACTTTTCAAAATGCAAAAATCATCTATGAATCGCCCGAATTATACCACTTCCTCACAGATGCTACTATTGATGTAGTCTCAAAAAATGATTTCAATGCAAAAGCCTATTATGTAGCCTCTACAAAGGGTGATACAAGTAAAATTCCAATGTATGATTTGAGTGTTAAAAAGCGCTATTTTACCAAGGACACTACAGCAGAAAATGATATGGAAATACGTAGATTTAGTCGTAAAAAAAATACAGAAACTCAGGAACTAAAATACTATACACAAGCTACGGGAATAACGAAGAGCGGAGATATTGAAATTGCCCCAGGATTTGCATACAAAGGTAACGTAACCCTAAAAACATATAAACAAGCCTTAGAATTAAGTGGATTTGTTCAACCTGAATTTACTAAGAAACCTGAATATAACCTTTGGGTTACTTATAAGCAAGAAGAAGAAATAGCCGAAGTAGTTTTTAATCTCAAAGAAGAAACTTTTGAAGATGGTGACCGCATTATAGGAGGCTTACATCAAGATATAAGAGGTCGTTTATATCCAACCTTCATTGAAAAAAAGAAAAATCAAAAAGATCACGATTATTTTTTGGCAGAAGGAATGGTAAAATATAATGTGAATTCAAAAAATTACATCATTGAAGAATCATTAAAATCCTTAGGTGAAAAGTACGAGGGGCAAACATTTATTTATAATGATTCAACTCAATCCTATAGTTTTGAAGGTAAGATGAGCTTCTTTAATGTCAAGAACAATAAACTCAACTTGTCCGCTTCGGTAATAGGAAGCTTAGATGCAAAGCCTAATATTTGTACCCTTGACGCTGCTCTGATAATAGATATTGATTTACAGAAGACCATAGCCGACTTGATGTCTGTGGACCTACTTGACATTTTAACTCGCTTGGGCGGAGACTTAGCCAATGAGTTAAATACAAATAATTTACTGAAATTAAGTAATCTTGTGGGTGATGAAATTACTAAAAAATATCAATCAGATAGCCAAGAAGATTATACTCCTTTGGTGGAAATTTCTGGACTGCTGAACAAATTTTTGGTAATATCAGGAGTGACAATGAACTGGAGCCCTGATGAAAGCTCATGGTATAACAATTCTAAAATAGCCATTTCTAATATATACGATGAGGACATTAATACACAAGTGGATGGTTTTTTAGAAATTAAAAAAGATGATGTCGGTGGCGATATTTTGAATTTATTTATCCAAGCTGCTCCAGGTAGCTGGTATTATTTTAATTATCAGGATAATAGTCTTTTGGTTTATTCTTCAAATTCTGAATTTAATGCTGAAATAAAAAGCAATGAAAGCACTGGTAAATTTAAACCTGGACAGCTATTATTAGTGGCCGGAGAAGAAACCGAAACCTTAAATTATATAAATACTTTTCGAAAAGTTTACTTAGATATAGAGGACCCGTTCAAACTTACCTATCCAGATGGATTTGATGAATTTTTAGATGTAAGCGATGATGATGATGATGACGGTTTTTGAATTTTCCTCTTCAAATGATAATTCTTGTTCGTAAATTTGAATTATCTTTTTTAATTAACCTTTCTTATGACTCCTTTAGAATACTTAAATAATAATAAAGACAAGTTTCTTAATGAATTACTCGATTTATTAAGAATCCCATCCGTTAGTGCGGATCAAAAATTTGATGGTGATGTAAGAAACGCAGCTAGATTTGTAAAAGACCGACTTTTAGCAGCCGGCGTCGATCATGCAGAATTATACGAAACTAAAGGCCATCCAATTGTATATGCTGAAAAAATTGTTGATCCCACTTCCCCCACAGTTTTAGTCTATGGCCATTATGACGTTCAACCAGCAGACCCCTATGAACTTTGGAACCATCCTCCTTTTGAACCCACCCTAAAAGATGATCGCATTTATGCCCGAGGCGCCTGTGATGACAAAGGCCAAATGTACATGCATGTTAAAGCTTTTGAGACAATGATGGCAACCGATACATTGACCTGCAATGTCAAATTTATGATCGAAGGAGAGGAAGAAGTGGGTTCCAATAGTTTAGAAACTTTTATTAAAGAGGAAAAAGGGAAATTATCAGCAGATGTCATTTTAATTTCAGATACCTCGATCATAAATAATGATACCCCATCCATTACCGTTGGACTAAGGGGTTTAAGCTATCTTGAAGTGGAGATTACAGGTCCTAATAAAGACCTACATTCCGGTGTTTATGGTGGTGCGGTTGCCAATCCCATTAACATTCTTACCAAGCTTATTGCAGACATGCAGGATGAAAATGGACGCGTCACGCTCCCAGGTTTTTATGATGATGTTTTAGAGTATTCTGATAGAGAAAGAGCTGAAATGGCAAAAGCCCCTTTCGATATTAACCATTATAAAAAAGAACTCGACATTCAGGAAGTCAAGGGGGAAAGAGGATTTTCAACTATTGAACGCGTAGGTATACGTCCTTGTTTAGATGTGAATGGCATTTGGGGTGGATATACAGGCCCCGGATCTAAAACAGTACTACCTTCGAAAGCATTTGCTAAAATTTCTACTCGATTGGTCTCCAATCAAGATAGCGATGAGATCACACAAATGATCATCAAATATTTCGAAAAAAAAGCACCCAAATCTGTGAAAGTGAAGGTAACTCCTCATCACGGAGGAACGCCCGCAGTAATATCTACCCATTCAAACGGATATAAAGCGGCAAGTGAGGCATTTAAACAATCTTGGGGGAAAACACCAATCCCAACGATGGAAGGTGGTAGCATCCCAATAGTTGCTTTGTTCATACAAGAACTGAAAATAGAACCAATATTAATGGGATTTGGTCTGGACTCGGATGATATTCATTCCCCCAATGAAAGCTATGGCTTATTTAATTATTATAAAGGAATTGAAACTATCACTTATTTTTACAATCATTTTTTCCAAATATCAAATAAGAGTTGAAGGTTCAATCGATAATTAATAAATTATGCGCATCCGACTAATCCTACTGTTGCTTGGGGCCAGTTTTTGGTGTTCAAGCCAAATAATCAAGCCTATCGAATGGCATCAAAGTATCTCTATCTCAGATGACCAAGCCACTGCACAAATTATTTTTACGGCGACCATTGATTCGGATTGGTATTTATATTCCTCTGATTTTGATCCAGCACTAGGCCCTTACGTCACAGAATTCGTTTTCACACCTGATGAGAGTTACAAGCTACTGGGATCCATCCAACCTCAAGCACCTTCAAGTGCCTATGATTCAATATTTATGGGCACTTACACCTATTTTAAAAAAACAGGTGTGTTTATTCAAAATATTCAATTAAATGACCTCAACTACCAAATTGAGGGCTTTTATAGTTATCAAGTTTGTTCAGATGTTACAGGGCTTTGCATACCCCTTGAGGATGACTTCTCTTTTGTTAAACCCTCAGAAAACACAACAGTATCCGCCAAAGAGGAAGTCAAATTAAATAAAAGCGTGTTTGACGTACGATTAGCGAATGACCCCTATACCCTCCTTACTTTTATGCTGATTGCCTTTCTCGCTGGGCTTACAGCCCTCCTCACTCCTTGCGTCTTTCCTATGATTCCGATGACCATTACTTACTTTACGGGAAGAAGTAAAAGTAAAGGGACACGAATCAAGAATAGTCTTTTCTATGGCACTTCAATTATTGGAATTCATGTCCTCTTTGGTGCTATCATAGCCCCATTTATGGGACCAGAAATAGCAAATGATTTAGCTACCGGATGGTTTCCTAACATTTTATTTTTCCTAATATTTACCTTTTTTGCACTCTCTTTTTTCGGCCTTTTTGAGATTACTCTTCCACACAAATGGGTGAATACAGTAGATCGAATGGGAGATCAAAGTGGCCTGATTGGTGTTTTTTTTATGGCCTTAACCTTGGTTTTGGTTTCCTTCAGCTGCACTGGCCCCATTGTAGGTACGATATTAGTGGAATCGGCGGGTGGACTGGTACTCAAACCGATCTTGGGAATGCTGGCATTTTCTACGGCCTTTGCTATCCCATTTATGTTTTTTGCTTTGTTCCCTGGCTGGCTAGGGTCGTTACCAAAATCAGGAAGTTGGCTTAACTCCGTAAAAGTGGTCCTTGGATTTCTAGAATTAGCTTTTGCCTTTAAGTTTCTAAGTATTGCTGACCAAGCCTATCACTGGGGGATTTTAGACCGCGAAATTTATTTGGCTTTGTGGATATCCATCTTCACTTTATTGAGCCTTTATTTGCTCGGTATCTTTCGCATGCCCGGAGATTCTGAAGCAAAAAATATCTCAGTTTTGGGATTAATATTGGCCATCATAAGTTTTTCGTTTGTATTTTATCTCATTCCGGGCCTTTTCGGTGCCCCCCTTAAAGGAATGTCTGGCTATCTACCCCCCATTTCAGGACAAGACTTCAATCTAGGTCGCTCCAGTCAATCTATATCCAATAATAATTTGTCTAGTCTATGTGAGATGCCGAAATATAATGATTTTCTTGAGCTACCCCATGGATTAAGGGGCTATTTTGATTTAACGCAAGCGAAAGAATGTGCCCGGGCGACTGAAAAACCCATATTAATAGATTTCACGGGCCATGGATGTGTTAACTGTCGTGAAATGGAGGCACGTGTTTGGTCAGATTCAAGAATTCTCAAACGATTATCTGAAAACTTCATCGTAGTTGCTTTGTATGTGGATGACAAAACATCTTTACCTCAGAATCAGTGGTATGAATCTTCTTACGATGGTAAAATAAAAAAAACTATAGGTAAGCAAAATGCAGATTTACAAATCACCCAATTTAAAAATAATGCGCAACCCCTATATGTCATCATGAACGCTGATGGACAACTACTTACCGATCCTATGGCCTATAATTTAGACATTCTATCGTTCCTCTCATTTTTAGACCTTGGGCATGCCAATTTCGGTAAATAAAGTTATGCAATTAAAAATGTCTTATTTAATCACTTTGATCCTTCTAAATCTTTTAAATTCTTGTGATTCAGTGATCAAGCAAACACCAAAAACAAAGGATCTTGATTTACTAATAAATCAAGCCCCAAAGTCAAAATTATTATTTGGCATTCCAGTAGATTCGTCCAGAGTCATTGAGGGGAAAATAAAACGAAACCAAACGCTTTCTGCTATTCTTCAAAGGTTTGGTGTATCCGATGCCAAAATTCATGCTATCGCCCAGGCTTCTAAAAATATTTTTGACCTTCGTAAACTCGACGTAGGAAAAAAATACTCTATTGTTCAAAAAATGAATGCAAATAAGACCGTTAACTATTTTATTTTTGAGCCTGATTTAGAGTCATTTGTCATTTTTTCCTTAGGCGATTCTGTCTATACACGTGTCCACCAAAAAAAGATTGAACTAATTGAGAAAAGTATAGCTACAACAATTCACTCATCCCTATATGAGACAATAATAGATATCGGAGCGCCTCCAGTATTGGTAAGCAAGCTAGTCGATGTACTTGCATGGCAAGTTGATTTTTTTAGAATACAAGAAGGGGACAAGCTTAAGATCATTTATGAGGAAGAAAGTATTGAAGGAAAACCTATTGGAGTTAAGCAAATCATCGGTGTATATTTTAAACATTTTGACAAGATATTTTATGGTATTCGATACAGCGTTGATCAAATAGAGGATTATTTTGACGAGGACGGTAACAGTTTAAGAAAGACTTTTTTAAGAGCACCACTGAACTACCGGAGAATAAGTTCCCGATATTCAGGTCGCCGATATCACCCTATTCAAAAAAGGTATAAACCACATTTAGGAACAGATTATGCAGCCTCCGTAGGCACACCCATCCATTCAGTCGGTGAAGGCATTGTCGTGGAAGCCAAATATGGACGATATAATGGGAATTATGTAAAAATTAAACATAATAGCACCTATTCAACCCAATACTTACACATGCAAAAAATTAAGCGAGGTATTAGGCCAGGGGTTAAAGTTGAACAAGGTCAAACCATTGGATTTGTTGGAAGCACAGGACTAGCCACTGGACCACACCTATGCTTTCGCTTCTGGAAAAATAATAAACAAGTAGATGCATTAAAAGTAGATTTACCTCCCTCAGATCCCATCAACTCTAAATCGCTCAATGATTTTTTGCATGAAAAAAATAGGATTATGAAAAAATTAGAATACTTATCTTTTAAGACTCCTTAGTATGAAAAGAATGCCCCAATAAATCATTAATTTTTCCTACTCCCCCTTCACAAACCCTTCTTAATAGGAATTATTTTTGTTTATTTGGTTGAGTTAACATGATCACTCCCTAAATAAAATAAATCCCAAATTGCAATCATTTAATCCATTTTTAATATCTTCGATACAGGAAAAAATTACCCCTTTATGAAAAAAATTATCCCCTTATCATTCATGTTATTTTCTTTATTCTCATGTAAAGATGAGGTTAAACTACAAGGAACATGGAATGCAGTTTGGGAAACTTCGCCTGAATCCTTTGGGAAGATAGCGGATATTGAAAGTTTTACTATGAATGGTAAGTTTATTTTTCTCGGTGATTCCATCACCATCATTGCCCATGGCTACAAGGGGTGTGTCTTTGGAGTTGATACCATTGAACATTCCCAAAAATGGAATATTCAGAATGACACCCTGTATCTTGTCAATGAAACCAACCTTAAAGGAATTTCTTATTTTATAAAATCCAAAAATGAAAACTCCATTGAATTACAACTCATGGAAGACATTTTTATTCACCTCAAAAAATAAATATGAAAAATTATCTATGGATACTCTTATTATCATTTGGCTCATTTAGCCTACTTGGTCAAAGTTTACAAGAAGATGACATCAATGCTAAATTAGTAGCATTAGGAATTAACCTCAATGAACCTAGTAAACCTGTAGGTAATTATGTCAACAGCGTTCGGACAGGAAATCTCATATATATGGCCGGACTAGGTCCACTTGGCCCCAATGGATACATAATGGGTAAGCTGGGACAAAACTTAAGTATAGCAGAGGGTTATGAGGCAGCAAGGTATACAGCCATTTCCCAATTGGCTGCTTTAAAAGCCGAAATTGGTGATCTCAACAAAGTAAAAAAAATAGTTAAAGTATTTGGCATGGTCAATTCCACACCCACTTTTACACAACAACCCGCAGTAATCAATGGTTTCTCAGATTTGATGGTAGAAGTTTTTGGAGATAGAGGAAGGCACGCCCGTGCTGCTGTAGGTATGGTAGCCTTGCCAATGAATATCTGTGTTGAAATAGAGATGATTGTTGAAGTAGAACCCTAAGTTTGGACTCAAATAATTTTCAAAGGGATCTAAGTGACAGCTGTTTTTGTAAAATTGCAATCCCTTCATCAAAACTGTGGGGTTCATAATTTAACTCCGCAATAGCTTTATCCAAAATGAGTCCTGTCCTCGCTGGTCGTTGGGCTCGCTGGGTAAATACACTTCCATCTACTTCTTCAATCATGGAAGTATCTAAATTGAAAAAATGAGCCGTTTTTAATGCCATCTCATAGGGAGTAAGAAGATCCTTACCTGATAAATTAAAAATACCTTTTGCCTTTTTTTGAGCAATAGTCATACACCCAGCGGCCAAATCTTCAGCCAAAGTAGGTGTTCTCCATTGGTCATTAATTACTTGTATTTTTTCCCCTTGCTCTAGACTACGCTTTACCCATAAAATTATATTCATCTTTGACATATCATGTGCGACTCCATAAACCAAAACCGTCCGGACAATCGCACTATTAACGGGTGAGGCCTTTAATAAATTTTCTGACGCCAGCTTACTCTGACCATAATAACTTAGGGGATGGGCTGCCGCCTCCTCAGCATAGGGGCCAGCAAAACCATCAAAAATAAAATCTGTCGAAAGCTGAATGAGAAAAGCCTCTATCTCAATACAACTTGCTATTAAATGCTCTAAGGCCGTTACATTTTGTTTCCAGCACGCTTCTTGCTGAGTTTCGCATTGATCCACATCCGTCATTGCTGCGCAATTTATCACCACATCTGGATTAATTTCTCTAAGAATCCTAGATACCTCGTCTTTAGAGGTAACATCTAAATGCCTATATTCATATCTTCCAGGTGAATTCCGATTTGCCCCTCTACCCGTAGCTATAAAGGAAATCTCCTGTAATGACTCTGATAAACTTATTAATTTTTGCCCCAATAGGCCATTTGATCCCGTTACTAATAGCTTCATGGTGATTATTCAGGATAGATATGACCGTATTTTTCAGTGATTTCTTTTTTAGGTACCTCTTCGATTTCCATAGTCATAAAAAGATTTTCAATCGGTCGGTTGGCTCGTCCTACCAACACATTTGCAATTTGGTCTACCACATCCAAGCCCGCAACCACACGACCAAAAACTGTATATCCGTTATCCAAGTGCGGTGCCCCTCCCACGGTTGTATAAGCTTCCAATCGATCCTGCGATATGTCCTTACGTAGTGAAATCCCTTGTATAGACTCCACTAAATCCACATACTGTAAAGCTAATTGATTCATTTCTTTAATTTTATTTCCTTTTTGCAAATCGATAAATTGTTGGGCGATAGTATCATAGCTGGGATCCCTCATTATCTCACTCAAACCCTGATTTAAAGCATATTGATCTATCGTAAGCTCTTCTTTATTAAATATTTTCCCATGAACAATATAAAATTGACTAGCCGAGGACATCTTTTTTGGATTAATCCTGTCAGGTTGCCTAGCTGCTGCTAACGCACCTTTAGTATGAATAAAATCACTGACGATTTCGGCCGGAATACGGTCGTCTTCAGATTCCTGTGTCCCTTCTTTTTCGTTGACATTTCCACCCTGTACCATAAACTCTTTTATAACCCGATGCCACAGTGTACTGTCATATTTTCCCGCCTTAACCAAATCAATAAAGTTTTTCTTATGAAGTGGGGTTTCATCGTATAAAAGCACTTTGATAGTTCCAAATTTGGTGTTAATATTTACTAAAACATCTTTATCAGAATTACAACCTTGCAGAAGCATCAGTAATCCCATTATAATGACTAATTTTTTCATGTTACTTTCTTAAATTTCAAATTTATTCCTTATTTCTTTTAATATTTTTTGACCCCCAACTTCTAAAACCTCTGAAGCCAAGGCCCTTCCAAGATCTTTGGCGTCATAATTGGATCGCTCTCTTAATATCTTTTTCTTGCCATCTAGGCTGATGATACCCCCCCTTAATAAAATTTTATTTTGATGAGAAGTAGCATTTGCAAAAATAGGAATACTACAGCCCCCTTCAAATTTTTCAAGAAATGCACGTTCTGCAATGAGCTGAAATGCGGTCTGTGAATGATTTAAATTCAATTTAATTTGAGCTCTTACGGAAAGGTCTAATGAGTTATGTGCTTCGATGGCAATACTTCCTTGACCTACAGCTGGAACCCATACTTTTTCATCAAAGACATGTTGAATCATACTTTCATAATTCATCCTTTGTACCCCAGCATAAGCCAATATCAAGGCATCACAATCTCCAGACTTCATTTTCTCAATTCTTGTCTGCAAGTTCCCTCTCATATCTATCGTTTTTATATGGGGATAAAAATGTCTCAGAAAAGCCATGCGACGCGTTGATGAGGTTCCGATGACGATCGGATTAGCTAAATTAACTTTATTTGGACTGATCAAAACATCATTTACCCGTGTCCTTGGACCAAAGGCAATAATTTCAAATGATTCAGCTAATACCGATGGCATATCTTTGGCACTATGCACAGCTATGTCAATTTCTCCATTTTGAAGTTTCGCCTCTAATTCTTCAGTAAAAACTCCCTTCGCACCTATTTTAGAAATGGCTACATCCAAAATCCGATCACCTTGAGTTGATATAGGTGCAAGTTTTGAGTCAATGCCGGCATTGGCCAACTGAGTTTTTACCCAATTAGCTTGCCACAGAGCTAGCTTACTTTTACGTGTTCCTATGACAATGACCCTATCCACGATTAGCTCTAATGATATGGGAAAGCCTAATGCTTAAAGCCAGTTGGGCCATCTGTGGATGAGCATGGCGTTCTAGATAATACAAGGTCTCAGAAATATCTTTATAAATAAGTTCAAGTCCTTGAAGATTAATTGCATTACTAAATTTCAATATAAATACACGCTCAGCACCTTGCGCAGAGATTAAATCTTCTGCCCCTTTAACCAAAATAGCATTACGTATCATCTCAAGCGCCCAACGCATTTTGATCTGTTGTTTTGCCCTTGATATTTGCTTGAATTTCTCACTCATCTGAGATAAAAAATCATATTTAGCGCCTATGCAATTTCGCATCCAATCAATGAACCAATGGAGCTCATCCTCATTATCTTCTTCTAAGTCTGCTACTGCTTTCGGTAAGCTTCCATTTGAAAATCGATATGCCTTGATCGCATTCTCTGCAGTAGCTCCATGATTATTAACCAAGTACCCCGTCAGTTCGCCCTCTGAAAACGAGGGAATTGTAACCAACTGTAAACGAGAGATAATCGTCGTTAATAAATCTTCATAATGATAAGTAACCATCAAATATAAGGTGTTTTCGGGGGGTTCCTCCAAGACTTTTAAAATAGCGTTAGCCGCCGCACTATTCATTTTTTCAGGATACCAAATAATCAAAATTTTGAGCCCCCCCTCAAAAGATTTCATACTTACAGTACGTACGATTTTTTTTGCTTCCTCCTTACTTATTTGATTTTGCTTGTTTTCTGTATCCAATACACTAATAAGATCTCCCAAAACGGCATATGGCTGTTCAATGATAAATTTTCTCCAAACTTCACTAACCCTAGTCTGTTGCTTCCCATCCTCTTTTTCAGATTTTGAAGATGGGAAAAAATAATGAACATCAGGGTGTATGTGTTTGGCCATTTTTTGGCATGCCGAACAGCTTCCGCAAGCATCTGCGGAAGCTTTATTCTCACAAAGCAAATAAGTGGCATAAGCAATAGCCAAAGGCAGGGCCGCTCCACCTTCCTGTCCACTGAATAATTGAGCATGCGCCATATGATTCCTTTGATGCGATAAAACCAAAATCTCCTTTAAAGCGAGTAGTCCCGGAATCTCTTCAAATCTCATCGTTTCATGACTTGTTTACTCATTATTTGTTTCTGTTTTCCCAAGTGCGTTCGTATTGAGTTTGGATGAAAATACTCTTAAGTACTCCTCTCTGTTGATCCTCTAAATTTTTACTCTTTCTCTTCATGACAAGCTCCGTTGACTTAAGCATTTTATCAATTCGATGGGTAATAAAACCTTGTTTCACTCCCCAGGAAAAAGAAGGAATCAAATTTTTTTGTACTTCAGAACCAAAGATATTTGCCCCAATACCTACAGTCGTCCCAGTATTGAACTTAGAAGCAATACTACATTTGGTATGATCCCCCATGATCAGTCCACAAAATTGTAATCCAGTATCTATTAATTTTTTACTATAATAATTCCACATTTTAATGGTAGAATAATTGAGTTTCAAATTTGAATTATTGGTCCCTGCTCCTAAGTTACACCATTCCCCGATCACTGAATTCCCCAAAAATCCATCATGGGCTTTATTAGAAAATCCTTGAACAACTGTTTGAGAGATTTCTCCACCTACCTTTGAGCAAGGTCCTATGGTCACCCCTCCTCTAATCATAGCCCCCATTTTAAGTTCACTATGCTCGTTCATGGCAAATGGTCCTCGGATGATGACTCCCTCCCCTACTAAACAATTTTTCCCAATATAAATGGGCCCGTATTCCGCATTAAGAATGGCCGCTCTAATGGTAACCCCAGACTCAATATATATATCTGATCCATAAGTGCACGTATGGGGATCTTCAACCAGTTGCGATATTTTATCTCTTGTAACTAATTTGAAATCTTTTTTTATCTGCTCCTCATTTTGGATGAAAATATCCCATCCGTATTTTATTTGATCAAAAGAATCATTCCATGGAATCAAATCTTGATTTGCCCCGTCAAAACCCTCATCAGTATATAGGGCAATAATAATCCCATCGCATACGAGGCCTGTTCCTTTTTTTAACGCTTTAATGGAGGCTATAAGTTGTTCGTTGGGCATTACACTCCCATTAATCACCCATATCCCCGATGTATCAATTGGCTTAGAATATTGATCAGCTAAATAATCTAACGTAAAATAACCTACCAGGTCGGCCTCGAGATAATGCTCCCATTTTTCTCTAATTGTCAAAATCCCCACCCGCAGCTCACAAGAAGGCTTTGTGTAGGTCAATGGCCATAATTGTTGATGGCTATCAGGATCATCCCAAAATGCTACTTTATGCATACCCCAAAAATAAAAAAGTCTTCAAGACTATTCTTGAAGACTTAATATAAATCTTGCTTTTTTATTTTTGGTATCTTTTATTGAATTTCTCAACACGTCCTGCCGTATCAACAAACAATTTTTTTCCTGTATAAAATGGATGTGAAGCTGAGCTAACCTCGATTTTGATTAATGGGTATTCATTCCCGTCCTCCCATTTAATAGTATCCGAAGATTTCATTGTTGACTTGGTCAAGAATTTGAAATCACTAGAAGTATCAAGAAAAACAACTTCTTTATATTCTGGATGTAAATCTTTTTTCATGAATACTGAAATATAGTTTCAAAAATGATTGCAAAGATAGCTATAAATTTGTGAAATTAAAAAGTAAGATTTTTGATATTTTTAAAGTTTATCAGAATATTTTCCTGAAATGAAACCTATATGTCTCCATTGAACTACTTTTGTATAAAAGTAGGATGCTGCCCTTTTAAATCAATAAATTACTTCAAAATACAGTGCATTTATATGAGCTCCCCTCTTAGAAAATAAATATGAACATCCCCTCTTTCACTCTATTCGACCGTAACCAATAACCTTTCCGCATGAATACATATTTTAGATTGCTTAAATACGCCAGACCTTACAAATGGTTAATACCGCAATACTTTATTTATACGTTGTTGTTTGTTCTCTTCAGTGTAGTTAATTTAGCTGTTTTGGCCCCTTTGCTTAATTTACTGTTTAAGCCCGACGCAGCTTTAGCCGAGACAACTCCAGTTGAGAATAATGCCTTGTCGCTAGAACAATTTTATGCTTTTTTAAATGAATTTATTGCTACACAAACCAAAGAAGATGCACTTTATACCATCTGCCTGATTCTCATCATTTCCGTAGTATTTGCCAATCTCTTTAATTATCTGACCCTTATGCTTCAAGCAAAAGCACGAATCAATGCTGTCACAAATCTCAGAAATGCAGTTTTTAATCGAATTACCGAATTAGATATGGGTTATTTTACAGACGCTCGGAAAGGGGATGTCATTACAAAAGTAAGCACCGATGTTCAAAACATAGAAGCTACCATTGTAAATTCTCTCACGGTCCTTTTCAAAGAACCTTTCGTGATTCTAGGCTATTTCTTTATCTTATTTTATATCTCTACTGAGCTTACTTTGTACACACTGCTGTTAGTTCCTGTATCTGGATCAGCCATTTCCTACATTGCTAAAAGGCTGAAAAGAAGAGCTCAATTTACTCAAGAATCTATTAGTCGGTTAACCAATATACTAGAAGAAACTTTATCAGGCATAAGGATTATCAAAGCATTTAATGCGCAGTGGTACACTCAAAAAAAGTTCACAAGTGAAGCTAGCATTTATGCAAAGCAAAGTATGAAAATGGCCACAAAATCAAATCTGTCTGCACCCCTAGCTCAAGTTCTCGGCACCTCAATGCTCTGCTTAATCTTATTGATCGGTGGCAATATGGTATTAAACGATACAGATCAATTAGACCCTTCAAAATTTATTCTCTTTTTAATTACTTTTGGTCAACTCATTGTACCTTCCAAGAACATTGCCAATGCATTTACTAATATTCAGAAAGGTTTGGTTTCAAGTGAGCGCGTATTTCAATTAATTGATACTCCGATAAAGGTAACGGACCAAGAAAATGCACAAAATTTAATAAACTTCAAATCACACATCTCTTTCAAGAGGATTAATTTTGCTTATGAAGATCGAAAAGTGCTCAATGATATCAGTTTCCATATCGCCAAAGGGAGTACTGTGGCTATGGTAGGACAGTCTGGAGGTGGAAAATCAACCATCGCTGATCTTTTAGCCCGATTTTATGATCCCCTGGAAGGCTCTATCACCATAGATGGAAAAGATATCAAAGACATTACCATCTCATCTTTAAGAAAAAAAATGGGTATAGTAACCCAAGAATCGATTTTATTTAATGATACAATTCGCCAAAATATTTCCTTTGGCAAAGCAGGGGCCCACTTAGAAGAAATTATCACAGCTGCTAAAATCGCAAATGCACATAAATTTATCATGTGCCTTGAAAAGGGTTATGACACTGTCATTGGTGAGCGAGGATCTAAATTGTCAGGGGGACAAAAACAAAGAATGAGTATCGCCCGTGCCCTTCTCAAAAATCCTGAAATTCTCATTTTGGATGAAGCCACATCTGCCCTCGATTCTGAATCTGAAAAACTGGTACAAGATGCCATTCTCAATCTCACGAAAAATAGGACAACCTTAGTGATTGCCCATCGATTGAGCACCATCCAGAATGCAGACCTAATCTTGGTACTCAAAGAGGGGAAAATTATTCAATCAGGTACGCATCTGGAATTGATTAAGCAAGCCGGAGTCTATAAAAAGCTACTAGAAATTCAGAATTTCCCTAATTCAAAAACAGGGCTAAATTCCCCAAAATAATAACTTCATTTATCCTTTATGTATTAACTTTAAAAATCTCATTTGAACTAAAATGACAAAGTTTAAAAAAGCTTTTTTAATTCTTTACCTCGTGGCCGCAATCTCATCTATCCTGATGATCTACTACAAAGTAATCTTGCTCGAAACCGCTCAAAATTGGGGCTATTGGTTGGATTTCAAACAACTCCCAATGATTGGGACCAATCTGATTTTGCTGTTGTCGGTCCTAATGCTACTCGAGGTCATTGTTCAAAAGTTCACCATTAGTAAGCTTAAAAATACAATCAGTGAGCAAAAGGATGAAGTTATGTCCATAAAATCAAAGTTATATGATCAAATAACCAATTATAATACTGCCAATACTGAAGCAAACGATGATCCAAACCAACCTTCCTTAGAAGAAAATGAAGAATACTAATCTGATTGAAATAATAGAACGATAGCTACAAGAAACCAATCAATTATTGTTAAACTTCATGGGAGATGCTAAGCTTGTCGAAACCATCGCCAAAATGGCTGATGTTATGACCCAAACCATAGAAAACGGAGGTAAAATAATCACTTGTGGTAACGGAGGCTCTCATTGTGATGCGATGTATTTTGCCGAATAACTTACCGGCGGATATAGAAATAATCACAAATCGTTACCGCCATCGCTATTTCTGATGCGGCATACCTCACTTGTGCGGGCAATGATTATGGTTTTAAATTTATATTTTCAAGGTTTATTGAAGGCATGGGCAATAATGAAGATGTACTTTTAGCCATCAGCACAAACGGTAATTCTATGAGCATAATAAATGCGGTAAATGCTGCGAAAGAAAAGAATATGAAGACGATTGTACTCGTCGGAAAAGATGGGGATGAATTAGCAAATATGACAGATATCATATTGATCATGCCCCATTTTAGTTTTGCAGATAGAATTCAAGAAATGCACATGAAGATCATTCACATTATGATTTTATTGATCGAGCAAAAAATAACTAATCAATGATCTAGTGATGCAAATAGTACTTGAAAGAATTTATCAAGAGCCATCCTCCAATCAATTTTAACCACCCGAGTTCAAAAAAGACTACCGGTATTACAAAAATTAATTCAGTTGAATCTCTATATATAATATTCAACCACCTTCTGATTGATATTATGCTTTCACATTTTAATGGGCTCTAGCAAGTCTCCAACCAATATAGAAATTTAGATTTCGGAAATTGTGCAGATTATTGGGTTCTACTGCATATTCTTTTCACATAAATTATGAGGATGTACGTCGAAGAAAAAACTGTATTTTCATAGAGGTAACAATAATTAGCCTAAATTTAATTTCATAATATGCACAAATAAATAATCCCATAAAGAAATTTTGATCCAGATCAAATAACATTGGCATGCTTAAAAAAACGCTTCTATTCACTTCTATTCTCATCATTATTTGTCTTTTTTCTACCCTAACTCATGTAGATCGTACCCCCTACAAGGAGCTTGATTTTTATAAAAATGGCATCAATGAAATCAATCAGTTACTGACAAAAAATCACAGGCCCTCTATTGGAGATACCTTATTGATAGGTTTCGCCAAGGTCAACTTGACACCTTCCGATTTGGCCCCTTTAGCTGGTTATGGAAATCGAAGACCAAAAGAAATGACACGTGTTCATGATTCCATCTTTGTTAATACTACCGTCATAAACAATGGCAAAAGCAAAGTCGCCATGGTCTCAGCAGACCTTTTAATTATTCCGCCAACAGTAACGCTACTTTTAAAAGAAAAACTCTTCAATATAGATTGGTCATTGCCAGAAGTTTTTCTTTCAGCCACCCATACGCATTCCAGTTTAGGAGGTTGGGCTCCTGGTTTAGTAGGCAATATGATCGCTGGAGCCTATGATGCCAAATACCCAGAATTAATCGCCAATCGAATCATAGAAAGTATTCAAATGGCTGAAAAAAAAATGAATATAGGTGCCTGGAGTTTTAATGAATTATACATCCCTTCATTGATAAGAAATCGACTGGTCGGTACTCAAGGTATTACGGATTCTTCATTAAAAATCATAGCCATTAAATCAGGCATGGAAGAAGGAATACACGCCTTTTATGGTGCCCATGCCACTTGTCTTTCTGGTGAAAATAAACAAATGTCAAGAGATTATCCTGGCGTTTTCTCAGATTGGATAGTTAACCATACGCCCCTAGATTTTGCCATTTACAGTGCTGGTGCTGTAGCAAGCATGGGCCCGGAAATAGGTCCAAGACAAGGATTTGATCGCAGTCAGTTTATAGGTGAGGAAATGGCTAAACAAGTCGCTTTAATTCAACAATTTGGATTTCCATATGAAAATCAATTAAATCTGAAATTTCTCAGAATCCCCCTTTTTTTAAGACAGCCTATGGTCAAGATTTCTGAAAATTGGGCCCTTCGCCCTTGGGTATTCAATTGGATATTTGGTCACTCCCCATTGGAAATCTCAATGATTCAGCTTAATGATTTGATAATAATTGGATTGCCCTGTGATTTCTCTGGGGAATTGGCAGTGGAATTGTACACATATGCCAAAACCAAAAATCAAAACCTAATTATCTCGTCATTTAATGGTGGATATGCAGGATATGTCCCTGATGACCAATGGTACGATTTAGAAAAATACGAGACTCGCTCCATGAGTTGGTATGGGCATGATAACGGTGCCTATTTTGTTGAAATTGTCAAACTTTTAATCGATAACAATCAATTATGAAAATCCATCGACCTACATTAATTATCGATGAAAAAAAAGCAAAAAAAAACATTGCCTTTATGGCTAACAAAGCCAAAAAATCTAATGTACTATTTAGGCCTCATTTTAAAACCCACCAATCTGCGACCGTTGCGCAATGGTTTCGTGAAATCGGAGTGACCCAAATTGCTGTATCTTCTCTCGCCATGGCCCATTATTTTTATAAGCATGGTTGGAATGACATTCACATTGCCTTCCCTTATAACTTATTGGAACATGAAGAACTCAATGAATTAGCGAAACACATAAAGCTGAGGGTATCGATCGAATCTCAGCAAGCCTTAACGCATCTTAAATCCCATATTAAAAATCCCATCCAATACATGATTAAAATAGATGTCGGTTATGGTAGGACAGGTATTAATGCGAGCAATTGGGCCTCTATTTTGTCATTGGCTGATCAAGAAAATTCAATATGTCAATTTTCTGGATTGATGGCACATGCTGGTCATACATATGATGCTCATGGTCTATTTGAAATTGAAAATGTACATAAAAAAAGTCTTCAAAAACTGGAAATCTTGATAGACCGATTTGTAGAGCCCCCATTTGTGAGCTATGGTGATACTCCTTCTTGTTCTGTCTCTGAAAATTTTAACTTTATCTCCGAATTTCGCTGTGGAAACTTCGTTTATTATGATTTAAATCAAGTGGAGATAGGCTCTTGTATTGTTGATCAAATCGCAGTAGCCATGGCTTGCCCAATTGTGGCAGAACATTATGATCGTAATGAAGTTGTGATCTATGGTGGAGCTGTCCATTTTTCTAAAGATTTTATCATGACCCCTTACAAGCATTTTGGTCAAATTGTTTCTTTTACCCAAAATGGCTGGGAGATTTTAGATGGTGTCTATCTCAAAAAAATATCTCAAGAGCACGGCATCATTCATTTACCCAAAAATTTTGACAAAAATCAATTCTCACTAAGCAACATTATCGGTGTCTTACCGGTCCATTCTTGCCTTACAGCAGATCTTATGATCGGCCAACAAACACTGAATGGCTTACCAATATATAAAATGATACGAATATGAAAAAAATTAGTGTTTTGGCCCTTGCTATAATCTTTTTCTATCGTGCACTAAGTGACCCAAAAGATTCCTTGGACATTATGATTGGTCAAATGATTCAGATAGGAATTACTGATTATAATGATGCTTCGGTACGCAACGAATTAAGTAATCTCGTCAAAACTGGTAAAATTGGTGGTATAATTCTTTTTGAAAAAAATTTGCAGAAAGAAGATGCAAAAACAGTATTAAAAAAAATGATTGAGGAACTCCAAAAGGATGCCAAAATACCTTTGTTTATTGCGATTGATGAAGAAGGGGGCTATGTCAATCGATTAAAACCAAAATATGGCTTCCCAAAAACTGTTTCAGCTGCCTATTTAGGANCTATGGATNATCTAGATTCAACAAAATTTTATAGTGCCCAAACCGCACAAACGCTNAGTTCTCATGGNATTAATTTAAACTACGCTCCANCTATAGATTTGGCCATCAATCCCAATAATCCTGTGATCGTAAAAAATGAGCGCAGCTATTCGAAAATCCCAAAAAAGGTTACAGAGCATGCCTCTGCTTTTATTGAAGGGCACAAACCTTATAATGTGGCTACTGTACTGAAACATTTTCCAGGTCATGGTTCATCCCAAGTAGATACGCATTTAGGAGTCGCGGACGTCACCAATAGCTGGCAAAAAAAAGAATTGGAGCCTTATATTGCATTGATCAAAACAGAATCTGCTCAAGCAATAATGACTGCACACATTGTCAACCAAAAACTAGACAAAAACCTATTTCCAGCAACACTCTCGAAACGAATAATTACAGATTTACTTCGAAAAGAATTAAGATATGAAGGAGTCATTTTTAGTGATGATATGCACATGGCAGCCATTATTAATAACTACGGCTTTAAGGAAGCCGTAGTTTTAGCCATAAATGCAGGCGTGGACTGTCTTATCTTTTCGAATAATATTTCTCCTAATGAAATTATTTCTGCTACGGCTATACATAGTCACATCAGACATCAAGTTTTAATAGGAAAAATAGATGCAAGCAGCATAACTCAATCTTACCATAGACTAATGAAACTAAAATCTTCAATCGGCCTCAACTACTTCAGGCCTTGACACTTTAATTTGTATCAAAATAAAGAACCTCTGTTCTAAAAATTATGATTTAGCTTTTTATTTGAAAGGATAATAAAAGAAATTTGCTAATTAATAGTATTACTATTATTATTGCATATATAATTAGCCATTTTAAATTATTTACTAACATTTAAAAGTAGTCAAAATATGAAAATATTTTAAGGATGTTATCCTTTAATGTCATAATGCCATTTTTAAAGTCTTAACCCTTAAATCATTGTCTTTTAGAAAATAACTGCATGGAATTACACGAATCAAAATTATGATAAAATATAATCCAAAATCCTGGGCCTCACTCATTTTTGATGTCTACAGTAGATATGTTTTTAAATCATTGCTACCTCTAATTTTATTCATGGGTGCATTTTCTGCAGCTTATGTAGCCATTGTAGTCGACCTTGCTCAACTCCATTATGAAAGTACTATACAATTTCATTCTATTATTGGAGTAATGCTGGGCCTCTTTCTTGTTTTTAGAATCAATACTGCTTATGATCGCTGGTGGGAAGGGAGAAAATTATGGGGAAAATTGGTAAATGATACACGCCACCTTGCCATTAAAATAAATAATATACTTCCTATTGATAGAACAGCTGATCGAGATTTTTTTATTAAAATGATTCCAAATATTCCCTTTGCAACCAAAGAACATTTACGAGACAGTATTCTCATAAGTGAATTATCATTATCTGATGAAACCTTAAGAAAAAGTGTCATAGCCAGCACACACAGGCCAAACAAATTGGCCGGTACCTTGTTTGAAAGAACAAATAGCCTTTATAAAGATGGAATAATAGACGGCTACCAACTTTTACTTTTAGATAAGGAATTAAAGGGTTTCATGGATATGATAGGTGGATGCGAACGGATCAAAACAACTCCGATCCCGTTTTCATTCAGTATGTTTTGTAAGAAATTTTTATTCATCTACTCTTTAACCCTTCCAGTCAGTTTTGCTTGGCAATTTGGGTATTGGACGGTACCTATCGTTTTACTTACCTTTTACTTCTTAGTGAGCGTCGAGCTAATTTCGGAAGAAATCGAAGACCCTTTTGGAGAAGATATTAATGATTTGCCCCTTGATGAGATTTGTTTCAAGATAAAGAAGAATATTGAAGAGATCATACTAAAATAATAGGCTTACCTCATAGTAATTTCGCTAAATTTAGTTAAGAAAGTTTGAGCTACTTCTTCAATTAATAACAACATTTACATGCCTTTCAGCATGATAAGATGATCGAACTAAAGGCCCTGATTCAACATATTTTAAGCCCCTCTTTAATCCTTCCTCCTTATACTTTTCAAATTGATCCGGATGAATAAACTCTGCCACTTCGATATGCATTTTGGTGGGCTGCAGATATTGCCCCAATGTCAAAATATGTAATCCCGCCTCCACTAGATCATCCATGGCCTTAAAAACTTCTTCTTCAGTTTCTCCAAGACCCAGCATAATACCTGATTTGGTTCGCTTGCCCATTTGATAAGTACGTAAAATTTGTTCTAAGCTTCTGGCATATCTTGCCTGAGGCCTGACCCTTCTATATAATCTTTCGACCGTTTCCATATTATGAGAAACTACCTCTTGTCCCCCTTCAACCATCCGCTGTAAAGCATCCCAATTGTTCTTAACATCTGGTATCAAGGTTTCAATGGTAGTTGATGGACTTAGTTTCTTTACCAATTTTACCGTCTGATACCATATTTCTGCACCTCGATCTTTAAGCTCATCTCGATTAACCGAAGTAAGCACCGCATGTTTTACGCCCATGGTAGCAATGGCTTCTGCAACGCGTTGAGGCTCAGCTTCATCATATTCGGGTGGTCGTCCAGTTGCTACCGCACAGAAAGTACAGCTTCGTGTACATACATCCCCTAAAATCATGAATGTAGCCGTTCCAGCACCCCAGCATTCTCCCATATTTGGACAGTTCCCACTCTCACAAATAGTATTTAGTTTTTTTTTATCTACAATTTTACGAACCTTCTTATAGGCTTCACCTACTGGGAGTTTTACGCGTAGCCAGTTTGGCTTTTTAATTTTTTTGCTTGACTCTGCTGAAATTACAGGTAATTCTATCATTCGGTTTTCTAATTTTGAATCAAAATTAATAAATTCTCTTCCCCCAAAAGAAAGTAAAAAAAGCGGAAGTGTAAAAAGCCTTATTAGTCTTGGTAGGCACAATAACTATTTGTTTGACATAACCTTCAGCCATCAGACCAAACTCTATCCCAATCGCATTTCTCATAAAGCTTCCAAATTCAAAATTTAACGCCGCTTTGGTATTGATTCCTGGTATTATTTTCGCCTCTCCTAAGCCTTGTAAAAACTTACCTGAGCCTTGAATGGATTGTAAATTCGTATACTTTCTGGGGTCATATATGACATATTCTCCACCGGAAGTCAACACGTAATAGGGTATGACAATACCAATAGTTGGCCCTATAGCTATATTGGCATTGATTTGAACTCCTTTTTGGCTTTCCTTCCCATATATGATTTTATCTCTTCCATATTGACCTCTAATAGCCAATAATCTGTTTTGCTTTCCCCAAATAAAAGTACTCCCATTTTGTGAGGAGGTATACTTTTGCTCACTAGGATGCGCTACGTTTACTAGCTCAATACCAAAAGTTTCGAAAATATCTTCTTTGTGACTTCTTCCGTATCTAAAAACTGCTCCTCCAATCAAGCTACTATTCGTATTGGTCGTCAAACCCCAAATAAATTCTTTTACATAATTGTCTGTGTCATCAAATTGAGCAAATCCCAAAAAGAAGGATAAATTCATTAAAAAAATTAAAATCACTTTAAGCATTCATTAATTTATTCTAAGTTGTAACAGACAAGTAAAGATAAAAGTTTGTAAATGCAATTCAAATCGAATTATCAAGGAGGATTAAGAACTTCAATTACTCATCAAGATTCTAAAAATGTGCTCCTTACAGATGCGTGCAAAGATAACAAAGGCCAACGGGAAACATTTTCGCCAAGCGACCTAGTAGCTCCGGCTTTAGACAGCTGCATATCAACTATTATGGGTATAGAAGCCGATAAAATGGATAGCCCTTAAAGGCCTCACTTGGAAGGCCTCCAAAGAAATGCAAACTGATCCAGAACGATTGGAAAAATTCAGATCTATTTTAGTTGAAAGAACTGTAAAATTTCTTTTGAATAATTTATTTTATTAAAAAATAAGGACTTGGTATACTACGTCGCATCGGCTCTCTCACCTAACATTATACAAAAAAGAAATTACCTTCGCCTTTTAATCCTTCTTAAGATAAGTCAATAACTCTTGATAGTCTATACCGAAATGCGAATCATGATAGGTAACCAATCCTCCCT
>NZHT01000104.1 GCA_002691385.1 Flammeovirgaceae bacterium
TGTTGATCTTGACCAAGATGGTATTACAGATATATATGTTGGCGAAAAATTAAAAATGACTGATTGGCATTGGTTTGATTGGTACAATAGGCCTGGAGTTGTATATAGCGAAGGCTCTTCTGGCTGCTGTGCTGGAGATCCAGGGAAAGACCAGGCTCAAAATAAAGAAGAAATTCAATATAAAGTCATGTCAGGAGACACGACTAACTTAACTGACGCTGAAAAGGGAAGGTATTTTCACGCCAATCCTAGCCTAGATCAACTTGATCCAAACTTTAATCCTCACTTTGATAATGTAGAAGATTTAAAGCTAACAGAATTCTTCCAAGAGGATCCTGATGGCTTAGATTGTGTGATGGAGATGACATGCGGCCCATTTGACCTTGCAGTTCAAGACTCCGTTCCATTTTCATTTTGCATTATATATGGTCAGAACATAGAAGACTTATTGGCTAATGCAGAATTTGCACAAGTGATGTATAACGCTAAATATCAAGGGTTTACATCACCTACGATCCCAACAGTTGAGAGCGAGGTGGGAGATGAATATGTGAAATTATATTGGGACCAGGCAGCGGACTCCTCTCAGGATGTAGTCACGGGATATTATGACTTTGAAGGGTATAAGATTTATAAAAGTATCGATGAGGGAGTGTCATGGGGTGATGATGGTGATAAGATTTTTGATAATACAGGAATACAGGTTGGCTGGCGCCCACTTATTCAATTTGATTTATCCTATGAAGATGATTACTATCATTGCGTAAAAAATCCGCAGATTGGTAAATGTGATGAAATAGCTCTTTCTAGTGGTCAATCAGATACATTTCGAGGCATGGATGTATCAGGGAATGATCCTCTAGCTCCATGGTTTGAAGTTGGCAGTAACACTGGTATGCCAAATGAGATTTCTAGTGATGTGTGCGGAATGTATTTCGATAGCGCAATGAATGATTCTCTATCTAGGTGTGGAGAGGACTGTACTAAAGATTTTAATTTAGATGGAACCAATGAATGCTATTATTACTATGTGGATACCAATGTCCTAAATGGAATCGAGTATACATACTCAGTAGTCTCCTACGATACGGGACTACCTGACAGCACGCAGGTCAGCGCCAATCCAGATTCTTGGGCACGTCCCAATGGATATCAGTATATTGAATCATCAAGAGGGTCTACCCCACTTGATAGTAACTTTGAAACAGTCATACCTGGCGCTCAAAATACTGGTAATGATTGTAATAGTGTTAGGGTAATTCCAAATCCATATTTCGGCAGATCAACTTTAAATGAGACTATTTATAATAGACGAATTTCATTTATGGATTTACCCGAGAAGTACACACTTTCAATATACACCGTGAGTGGTGAACTGGTTTGGTCGCAGGATGAAACGCATCAAGATGCAGGAGATGGCATTGCATTCTGGGATTTGCGATCAGTTAACAACCAAGAGGTCTCTCCTGGTCTATATATTTATACATTAGATGCCGAGTCTGGTTCGGGCTCAGCGAGAACTACTGAATGTAGTCATATTGGGAAATTTGCAATAGTAAGATAAGAATAATTAAAAGGTGTCAATGAAAAAGATAGTATTTATAATGTTTAGCTTTATCCTTTCTCAGAGCCCAGTCTCTGATGCTGGAGTTGATCAGATTGTTCAACTTGGAGAGCAAGTCCAATTAGATGGGACTAACTCATATGATATTGATGGATCAATCTCATCTTACAGCTGGTCAACTTCTGATGAAGTGGTTATTACGGGCGCAGATACATCAAGCCCTAGCTTTACAGCTCCAAATGCTGTTGACACATTGTCTTTCAATTTAGTTGTTACCGATGATAGTGGGAATGAATCCCCAGTAAATTCAGCAGTAGATCTTTTTATTTCAGAATATCATGAGGGTGCCTCTGCGAATAGATATATAGAAATATATAATGGGACTAATCAGGAAATTGATCTTAATGGATATGAGCTATGGCTCTTAAAAAGTGAAAATACCATGACTTGGGATCCAGTATATAACTCAGAAGAGGATGAATGGGAGTCAACTTTTTGGGTACTTTTATTTGATTCTGACACAAGTATGACAGATATAAATTCCAATCTTTCACTGGATGGTGAGTATATGCAGAGAGTAAACCCTGGAACTTTAGCTCCAAATGAGGCGCTGATGATTATACGTTCGGGTGAAGGAGAAGATTTTGAATTTGTAGGAAGAAATTTTGTTACATGGGATCGATTATCTCAGATGGGCGGAGACGAGCCTGTTGCATTGAGAAAAAATGGTGCAATAATTGATAAGGTTGGAGATGATGAGAATGTTGGAACTAGTGGATGGGATGTGGGTGATGGTGGTGCCACAAAAGACAATACTTTAATAAGAAAAAGTATAGTAGTTTCAGGTAATACAGATTGGGAGAGTTCTTCAACAAATGAGTGGATGGTTTTTGACCAAGACACATTTAATGATATTTTTAATCACAACTGCACTTCATGTGATGATGAGGTTTTAGTTTATGTTTCAAGCCCCCCGGTCGCAGTCCCATCTTTGATTACAGATGGTCTATTAATTGATTCAAATGGAGATGTCTGCGATACTCAGGTCAGACTAGATGCTTCTTTATCGACAACATTGACAGGAGATATAAGTTATCAGTGGACAGATACNAATAATCTTATTGATNAATTAGATTTAACTAAGAAGCAGCCAAGCTTTAGTGCGGTAGGTCTTGANTCTGGGATTTATGAATTTGGCCTCACNGTATTTGATGGACTTTTAAATTCTACGATGTCNACACTGAGNGTTACAATCTCTGATAATCTTTGCCCGGTTGCGAACTTGGATGTTGTTTTGCTTGCAGATGGAGTTTGGGTTGAGCAATACCCATCGCTAGTTTATTTTGGAAGCGAAACTTTTACAGATCAAGGTGATGGAGTCTGGAACGCAGGAGAAACTTTCTACGATATTGGTGATTTCGTGTATACTGATGGCGAGGAATATATTGATGTAAACGGAAATGATCAATGGGACCCTTCAGAGCCATTTGTTGATGTTGGAGATGGACAGTACACTGAGGGTGAACAATTTGATGATATTGGCAATGGTGTATACGATACAGGGGAACTCTTTATTGATATGAATGGAAATGCGCTTTGGGACGATTCTCAGAAAGTATATCTATCTGGTTTGAATTCTGAGGACCCAGATGGCGGAGATCTAATTTATTTATGGAATGAAATTTCTGGACTTCTAGATGAAGATGGTCTGACGAATATAGAAAGCGATGGATCGGTTATTAGTTTCGATAGACCAGATTTTGATGAAGGGAATAATGGTGAATTAGAATTCACTTTATCAGTAAGTGATGGTTCAGAGAGCTCTCTTTTGGACACCCTTATGATTAGATTTGGTAGTCCAAGTAAACCACTTATGCCTCTCCTTTCGACAAGGACAGAGCATCAGCAGGTTATTCTTAGCTGGGACTCATCGGCTGAAGACTCTGAGGATTATTTAACAGGCTATTATGATTTTGAGGGCTATAAGCTATACAAGAGTATAGATGGTGGAGAGACCTGGGGATCTGATAGTGATAAAATTTATGATGACACTGGAACATTTGTTGCATGGAAGCCTTTCAGACAGTGGGACTTAACCCAAGAGGAAGATGAATCGCATTGCAACTATTCAAGCGAGTTCTGCTCTGAAAATAATAGGGGGATCGATGTTTCTGGCTATGACCCTTTATCCTATTGGATAAATATTGGAGAGAATAGCGGTCTTGTTTATTCATTTGTTGATACCTCAGTAGTTGATGGAGTAGAGTACACCTATGCATTAACATCTTATGATACAGGTGTCTGGACTACTTATGAAGATGCGGCAGATGGCCAAACATACTGGTATGATTCTAATCCTAATCAATTTATAGATATAGATGGGAATGGTTTTGCGACAATGGAATCAGAAATAGATACTGATACTGGCAGGAATTTCATTACAATAACACCTGGCTACTATGCGGGAAATATAGTTTTTCCTGACCCTTCAGATATAGATATTATATTTGAAGCTGATTCAGACAACTACAGTAACGCTCTTTTAGAATACGAGTTAGTAAACTTAGAAGACTTAGAGCCAGTTTCAATTTTATTTGAGATACAAGCCGATGAGGCGAATTTCAATAACTTTGAAGGTCTTTCTACGAAAGATCCAAGACTTTATGCGTATTACATTGATACGTTGACAATGACGCCAATCTCATCAACTAGCATACCTTACTCACCGCTACTTAACAGTGAAATTGACTCCCTACTGGATCTGCCGGGCACCTATTTAAATGAAGAGACCAATATGATTATTCAACCCGACTACGCAATGGAGGATATGGAAATTTTATATGTTGACGATCTCGGGCAGTCATTAAACTGGACTGAGTTCCTTTCTGGGACTAGAATGAAATTTACAAATCCATGGCGAGAGTATGGACAGTCTTACTACGTCCTAAATATTAGTGATCCTGACAATATAATTTTCTATGATGGTCCTGGAGCAGAATATTATGCTCCAATCATAAAAAACACCTATATACCAGAAGATGACAATGAAGATTTGTCAAGACGAATAAACTATGACTTAAAGTATACAAACCCCTCTACCTTTGACAATAGACCTCCATATAGATATAGAGTTGAATTTAGCAAAGAGGCTGAACATGAAGTATATCAGGTACTTCAAGAAACAAGCGCAAATACAGTTTACTCATGTCAGGGGTCTGAAACAAATACAATGCTTCCATTTAGAGTTTATAACTTAACAACTGAAAAGTATGTTGGGCTTCGACACGTAGACCAAGGATTTAATAATGGAGGAGACCCAGTCGCCCCACTATACGCTCCAGCTGGAGGCTGTGAGGATGAAGGCCAGGATAGCTATGTCGGTGATTGTGATTGTGTGTGGACAATGTACGAAGATGTGATTTTTGTCGAGGATACCGTTACCACGAAATTTAATCCAAATCCCCATCCGGAAGAAACTTACTCTCTTGAATTGAGTTATGACTTCTTTGTTCTGATGAGCTTTTTAAATGCAGAACCATGGAATGAGAATTTTTCTTACGATGAAGGCAAGTTTGTGATTTATGGGCAAACAAAATGGAAGGCAACTACTGATATTAACCTTGGAGTAGTACCTGGAGCTCCATACGATCCAGATGGCGATGGAGTTGACAATGGGAATCCATGGAAAGCGGTCTATCCATGGTCTAACTTTGATGCTGAGGATATAGAGCTTATTATAGAGCCATGGACATGGCTAGCAGATGGCGATCGCTGGGTTGCAGATTTATCTAATCTTGGGGTGCAGAAAGATATTGATGATGAGATGCTAAGTGAGGTTACAGTTAGCCCGAATCCTTATATGAGACACTCAGGGTATAATGAGTCAACTGGTGAACATAAATTAAAATTCAGCAAACTGCCCACAGAGTGTGAGATTAATATATTTACAGTGTCAGGTGAGAGAGTAAGAACAGTTCAGTTCCAAGATAGCGGGTATTATGGTAATTACTTTTGGGACCAAAAAAATGGAAACGGAGAGCTAGTTGCTCCTGGATTGTACATCTATACGATAGAAGATAAAAACTACGAACATAAACATATCGGCAAATTTGCTATAGTGAGGTAAGCATGTCATTAAAAACAAGACTAATAATAATAATAATATTTTCAGTTGGGCTATTATCTGCAGATTTTAGAAATATCCCTGACATTGTAACCAAGGTTGGTACATGTGCTGGTAATTGGCTGAAACTAGAAACGGGGACAAGGGCTATTGGTATGGGCGGCGCACATGTTGCAGCTGGAAATGGAATCTATGCAGCTCCATACAATCCAGCATCGATTGGGTTTATTCAAGGGTCAGACTCATTTTTCTCTAGATCAAATTATGTCGCTGGCATTACTCATAACGTACTTGGCTATGCAACGCAACTAACTGAATCTGATTTTGTCGGATTCCATTTATTTTATATGGACTCGGGCGATATGGATGTAACGACAGTTGAAAATCCAAATGGATTTGGAGAAACATTTAGCGTTACGGGACTTAGTCTAAGAGGAATTTATACAAAGATATTGACAGATCGATTGAAGATTGGCTTCTCACTTAAATATCTAAGAGAGCAAATTTATACAACTTATATGCAGAGCTTTGTTGTTGACCTGGGATCTAATTTTGATACAGGTATCTACGGAATGGTTCTTGGGATGTCTGTTAGTAACTTTGGCCCTCAGGTTGAATACAAAGGTGAAGGGCTAGAAATTGTAGTTGACCCAGAGTTAGATCCTGATGAAAAATTATCAAGAATAACTGAAAAATTCAGCCTTCCACTGACATTCCGCCTAGGCCTAAAGAATGATGTCATTGGCCCTAATTCAGAATTCCTAAATATGGGTGATGCTCATAAATTAACTATTGCTGTGGATGGTATTAATGCACTCGACTACACTGTCTATGGAACGATGGGATTAGAGTATACCTGGAATAATATGGCCTCAGTTAGAATGGGTACACATCTAGGTCACGACACTGCAGGGTTTAGCTGTGGCTTTGGAGTAGAAACCAGTGGCATTATCCTTGATTATGCATTCGTGAATTACGGCGTATTGGATAATACACATCAATTTGGTATAGGCCTTGCGTTCTAACGTACTGTTACAATTTATTATACTAAATTCAAATTTTTTTTCGTAAAATATCAATGGATGATATTTTTTCAATAACTATCAATGAAAGGAAGGCGGCATGAAGCACTTTTCAGCTATTTTCTGTACTCTTTTAATTTTTCTATCTTTAGGTCTTGCTAGAGATGTTGAGTTGCCTAAGAATGAACAGACTTCGATTATATATAATTCGCAGGAATTTAATTTAAATAATACACCTGCGCATCAGGATCCAAATCAAACTAGAGAGCAGATTGATTTGATTGTAGAAGATTTTGAAACAACTGCCGGTGATTGGGATGCATCTAATGATGGCGCTAATGGCTGGATGGCTAATACTACCGAATATTATAGTGAAACTACTAGTATGCATTCAGCTGATTATCTTCCAACGGATGATAATGGTGAGCCCACTTACAAAAGTTGGGATTTATTTTCACCATTATACACACTTCCAGAGCTTGGAGATGGTGAAACGATGCATTTTGATTTCATGCTAAATCTTGATTTGCCTGGCGCAGAGTGTGATGGCGATACCTTTCTTGATGATTACTATGGAGTATCTATACTAGATATTGCTTCTCTTGCATGGCACACTAGTGATTTTAATTCTACAGATGGCCCTAGTTGGTTTTGTGGATTTGAAGATATAGGTAATGGTACACCGGGGTATCTTGATGCATGGGTCCAGTACCTTGATACACCTTCTTTTACTGTTCCAGCTGATGGAACATTATCTGCTGATATGTTTTGGGCGATTGAATCTCCAGCTGGCGCTACAGTAGCTGGTACTTGTACAGATGGATGGGATCAAGCGAACGTACAAATTTCAGTAGATGGTGGAGCTACTTTTATGATTATGGAATCTAGTGCAAGCCCATATGATTTTGGATGTGGATATGGTATGGTATACAATGGCTTTGATTGCAATGTGTCTGGTGACTGTCCTGGATGGGGTGGTATGTCTGATGGATGGCAGAATATTAGCTTTGATCTATCAGAGTACTCAGGTCAAGATGCAGTTGTAAGATTTGCGTTCTATGCAGATCCAGGCTTTAGCACTCTTGATGATGCTACGATTACTGGATTTCAGGTAGATAATATTCTTGTTTCAGGTGGCACATTCTCCGATACTGCCGATGATGAAAATACAATGGCTGTATCTGGAGCCGTTTGGGTTGACCAGTTCTATGATTACTGGGATGATGGTGCAGGTGGATATGAGCCAAGACCGGGGAGTAACGGATGGGAACAGTATGTACCTGGACTTCCATTTAACGGGAATGTATTTATGGATATCACAGATTTTGCGGGCAAAGATGTTGTTTTCCGCTTTCAAACTAGAATGGGTGAATTAACTGGAGCTTGTGGTGAAGGTGAAGGAATGTTTATTGATGATTTCAGAGTATATAAAGAATCTGGTGGAAACTATCCAACGCCTAATGGTTTAATGGCAGAATCAGGTGATTCAGAGGTTATGTTGGCATGGGATGATATGAATGAATCTGGCTCTGATGTTGACTTCATATTTGATAATGACACATTCGAAAATTCAATCCAAATGTCTACTTCTGGCTCAACAGCTTGGGCAGGGGAGAGAATTGACTTAGTTGGTCAGTCAACAATAAATACAATTTCTGTATTTAATAATACGGCTGAAAACGTAGAAACAAAAGTTGCAGTTTTTGGACTTCTTGGATCTTTATTTAATAATTCACCAGCATTTGAGCAGACAGTCACATTGGCAGATCTAGGCTGGAATACATTTGATGTGAATCTAGATATGTCTAATGGGTATATTGTTGCCCATGAGTTTACGAATGTAGATTCAACGGCAGGAGGTGTCTATGCGGCATTAGACCAAACTGTTTCTGCTCCAACAAATAGTATGGTGTTATTTACAGGTGGCGCGTGGGAACCCTGGAGTATAGGTGGTGCGGCTATTGGTGATGGAGAATGGGGTGTAAGAGCTAATATTTCATACTCAGGAGCTGGTGTTACGTATAATGTATATAGAGATGGTGACCCAGCTGCAGTAGCTACTGGATTAGCTGATGCTATGCATACAGATACAGGTCTTGAAAATAATGTTGAATATTATTATCAGGTTTCCGCTACATACGCAGATGGCACAGAGAGTGATTATTCTGACGTAGTATTTGTAACTCCATTTTCAAATACTGTTCATGAAGTAGCTCATGATGATGGTACGGCTGAAATCTTTTGGAATGCTGGCTCTGGAAACACAACAGTGGTTAAGTATTCAGCTTGCTCTGATGGTGAGCAGCTAGTAAGATTTAAGTGGTACCAGGAAGAAGATGCAGGTGCTTTCTACATTAAAATCCACGATGATAATGCGGGAGCTCCGGGCGATGAATTGTTTAGCCAGGTCGTTGCAGGTGGCTTAGTCGCTGGATGGAATGAATATGATCTTGTAGAAGATGCATTGGTTTTCTCTGGTGATTTCTGGATAGGTATTAGAGAGTTTAGTTCTACGAGAGGAATTGGCGTAGATACTGACTCCAACGCTGGATTCTCTCAGGAGAACTCTTCTGGAGATTTTACTCCAGTGGCAGGTAACGTAATGATTAGAGCGTTACTTGATGAGGTCAACTGTGGTTCAGTTCAATGTGGGACAGGAGACGTTAACCAAGATGGTAACGTCGATGTTCTTGATGTTGTTCAGGTAGTAAACTTCATTATTGGCAACAACGCACCAGATGACGCGCAAGCATGTGCATCAGATATGAATGAGGATGGCAATGTAGATGTGCTTGATGTTGTTCAGATGGTGAATATGATAATCAACTAATTTTATATTTATCAGAGTCTCCTATAGAGGCTCTGATAAATTAATAGAATGAATTTTGAGAATACAATTATAGTATTGTCTTCTCATGAATAGAAATAGATAAAAATAACTTTAACTCAAATCAAGGAGAGTGTTATGAAACGTACTTTAATCTCTATGCTAACTAGCTTATTTGTGTTTTCTGTTGTTTGTGCTGAAGAGGCTCCTCTTCGATCCACAAAAGCAGTTAAGATGCAAAAATTAGAAAGATCTAGATTAGTAGAAAACCAGCCAACAGTTGAGGCTAGAAGTGCCTCTTATTGGAATAAGCCCTATAAACATGAAAACAGAAATGGTGCAACTTCTGTTGTTGTAGATTCGTCTGCTAATGGCTATGGATTGGTTAGTAGTGTAACTAGACCAATTGATGGAAATGATGATGGAAACATGGTTATGTCTTATAGACAGTATTGTGGTGCTGCAACAACTCATGGTCAGCTTGGTGGCGCAGTTACTGAAGATGGCGAAGAATGGGATGCGTATTTTAACTTAAATGCAAATGGAAATCCTCCTTGGGGTGGTGGAGCTGGAGTTGGTAACGGCAGTGAGACCACATCGCAAGCTAGATACCCAAGTGTAATGGCAAGTGAAGACTATCCCTATGTGCTTTGGAATGAGTACACAGGCCTTGGTAATGGATATGGTGGACAGCTATACTGGTCATATGGAGATTTGGGTTGGCCTTCTGGGGCTAATGGCTCATTTACCTACCCTGAGCTCGTAGATTTACTTTGGGATGAGACCAAAGATCTATGGACAGCATCTCCAGATATGTTCGTTGATGGTGATGATCAGTGGGGACTTGCTGTTAGTGCGGCAGATTGGACTAGGAGTAATAACTACTACTTTAGATCTGAAGTAATTGATGATGGATATATTGTAATGGGAGAAGAGCAAATTATCATAGATGAGGCAAATTGTCTAACAGCTGGAGATGCTTCTGGAAGTTTCAATACAGCACCTATGATTAGTATTGGTGAAAATGGATTTGGTGTTATGGGAATTATTGGTCTTTTCCCAGGCGGTGACGAAGGGACAAGCGATATATCTAATTATCACCAGCCAATTTTCAAGGTTACAGATGACTATGGAATAACATGGCACGGTCCAGATGTTAGTGATCCATGCAGTTTCTATCATATAGGTGACGACTTATGGTTGGATATGATTGGAACCTTTCCGGAAACCTTAGTTGATGAATGCGGAGGATACGAGTATTTCATAATAGATTTTTGGTCATATTATGACTTTGATTATAAAGTAGATGCTAATGGAGATATTCATATTTTGATGTCTGTAATTCCATCAGATGACTACTACATATTTTTTGGAATGCAAGAAACAGGTTGGTATCATTTTACAATTGACTCTGATTATTTAGATAATCCTGGTCAGGTAAACACTGAAACAGGTTGGAACTACTCCATGGTTGCAAATATGTCTGACACTTGGCTTTTTAATGCAAATGATGGTGCTTCAACAATTTGGGAGTCTATGGCCACGCTATCATTCTCTAAAGATAATCCTGACATTGTATGGGTGGCTTTAAATAAACATAATGATTATGCATGCGGAGAGATTGTAGATGACTTTGGGAATGATGACCCATGTGACGATACGTATGATTATGCAGGAACAAGTGCTGATTTATTTGTATATAAATCTATGGATGGTGGTAAAACATGGTGGAATCCTATTAACGCAACAGATTCTATGGATGATGTAAACGATTATCCGGCAGATTGGGCTGGCGAGTGCCCTACAGGTCTGCTTTGGTGTGGCCCTGAAGAGATGTATGCACATGCACCTCAATTCAGTACGGAAGATGCAATGTTCGTAATGTATCAGATGCCAAACTGGGGATTTAATGAGATCGGTGACTTACTTGGTGCAGACCACATGAATAGAGTATATGGTGCTGTTGTTGAAGTGACAACTGATTCAGAGGATGAACCCGTTGATTGTGAGCAGAGTTGGGTTGCTGGCGATGTTAATGCAGATGGATCAATTAACGTGCTAGACATACAATCTATAATTGTGCATATCCTAGGCACTGAGCTTGATGGAGACTCTCTATTAGCAGCTGACTACAATGCAGATGGAAATGTGGATGTCCTAGATATTCTTGCAATTGTAAATATTATTCTAAATCCTAGAGACTTAGGAGCAAATGCTACATCAGCCAAGTTCATCATTAGTGAAAATTCACTATCAATGGACGCAAACGGCCATGTTGGAGCGATTGAGATGACTATAGAACACGATGCTGACTTTTCAATTGAATTGACATCTAATACTATGCTTGATGGTGTTTCAGCTTACAATACTAAGGGTAACACTACTAAGATAGTAATTGTAACGCCTGAGAATGGAGAAATATTCAAGGCTTCAGATAGCTTTGAAGTGCTAGAAGTGGTTGCAGCTAATACAGAGGGGTATATCACAACGAATGTGGTTGCTCCTAGCGCAATTGCAATAAGTAGCGCATATCCTAACCCATTCAATCCATCGACATCGTTTGATATTAATGTCGGCAATGCTGGTGAAGTTTCAGTAATGGTCTATAATGTAAACGGGCAGCTAGTTGATATGATCCACGAAGGGCCTATGGATGCTGGTATTTATAGCATGACATGGAATGCTAGTGAGCTTTCAAGTGGAATGTATATTATTAAAGCGAACAATACAGATGTGACTGTTTCACAGAAAGTAATGCTTATTAAGTAATTTATAACTTGTTGAGCAGTGAGATTATTATTAATTTTTCTGCTCAACAAAGAATTAAAATAGAAAAGGGGAATAAAAAATGAGAAATATGTTTTTAACATTAATGGTTGCAGGGTCTGTTTTTGCCGCTAATACATTAAGCGTTTCATCAGTAACTGATGATGGAGCTGGTAATGCTTCATTTACTCTAGGATACAACTTTGACGTAGATGTTGCAGGCTTTCAATTTGATCTCTTGTCAGATGGTCTTTTTATGCTTGATGGAGCTGAAGGTGGCGCATGCACTGACGCTGGATTTATGGTTAGTACAAATGCATCTGGAAGAGTAATTGGTTTTAGTCTAACAGGCGCAACAATTGCTGCAGGTAGTGGTGATTTTATTACATTAAGCGGAACATATGACGTTGGATCTGCAGGAACAATTGTTAGTATTACTGCAGTAGAAGATTGCGACTCTGATGGTGATTCAGCTTGCGATAGTGATGATACTAGAATGGTATTATCCGATACAGACGCAGCTGCACTAGAGTCATCATTTGTTTCATCTTCATGGACAGTAGGCGATGGAACTCTGGATAATGAGCAGCCTATGGAATTCGCTTTATCAGCTAACTATCCGAACCCATTTAATCCAACAACAACAATAGACTACTCAATAGCTACAGCTGGAGATGTAAGTATTATTGTATATGATATGATGGGAAGAGAAGTTAAGTCATTGGTAGCTGACTTTGCTACACCTGGTGCTTACAGCATTGTATGGGATGCAACAAACAATGAAGGCTTGTCGGTATCAGCTGGAATGTATGTATATAAAATGATTTCAGGCAATTTTGTTGAAGTGAACAAAATGCTTTTAGTTAAGTAGTAATCAGTAAGAATATTTAGAAGTAATTCGATTTTCTATTTTATATGCTAAATAGCAGGAGAGAACATACTCTCCTGCTATTCTTTTTTTAGACTTAAGTGCGGATAATAAAACTTTTTTTAAATAAATAAATAAAATATTTGCATCTAATAAGAATTAGTCATTAAATTGACAGGCTGTATTCAACAGCGAAGATATCTCTGAGGGTTTTTCCCTTTTTTGAATTTGATATCAAATGTTTTTTGAAATTGTTGGGAAAATGTTTACAAGGTAAAATATGTAATCAACGTCAACTTTTGTACGACAATGAAATAAAATAAAATAAAATGATCTATTGATCTATAATATAGTACAATGGAGAGTTTGATCCTGGCTCAGGACAAACGCTGGCGGCGTGCTTAATACATGCAAGTCTAAGGAGAAAGTTATCTTCGGATAACGAGTAAACTGGCGGACGGGTGAGTAACGCGTAGGCAACCTGCCTTTAAGATTGGGATAACGTTTGGAAACGAACGCTAATACCAAATAATATTCTTTGAATCAAAGAGGGCTTCGGCTCTTGCTTAGAGATGGGCCTGCGTCTGATTAGCTAGATGGTAAGGTAATGGCTTACCATGGCAACGATCAGTAGCTGGTTCGAGAGGATGATCAGCCACACTGGGACTGAGATACGGCCCAGACTCCTACGGGAGGCAGCAGTAGGGAATTTTGCGCAATGAGGGAAACCTTGACGCAGCAACGCCGCGTGATCGAAGAAGCTTCTAGGAGTGTAAAGATCTGTCATAGGGGAAGAAATACGTATATTCTAACACAATATTCGTTTGACGGTACCCTATAAGAAAGCTCCGGCTAACTAGGTGCCAGCAGCCGCGGTAATACCTGGGGGGCAAGCGTTGTCCGGATTCATTGGGCGTAAAGGGCTCGTAGGTGGGCTGACCAGTCAAAATTGAAATACAATGGCTTAACCATTGGAACGGTTTTGATACTATCAGTCTTGAGTGAAATAGAGGTAAGCGGAATTCCTAGTGTAGCGGTGAAATGCGTAGATATTAGGAGGAACACCAAAGGCGAAGGCAGCTTACTGGATTTATACTGACACTGAGGAGCGAAAGCGTGGGTAGCGAACAGGATTAGAGACCCTGGTAGTCCACGCCGTAAACGATGAGCACTTGGTGGTGGGGGATTCGACCCTTTCACTGCCGGAGTTAACGCATTAAGTGCTCCGCCTGGGGACTACGATCGCAAGATTGAAACTCAAAGGAATTGACGGGGACCCGCACAAGCGGTGGATTATGTGGTTTAATTCGATGCAACGCGAAGAACCTTACCTAGACTTGACATGTTAGTGAAAGCTTTGTGAAAGCAAAGACCTTTATAGGCTTGCCTATAAACTCTATCACAGGTGATGCATGGCTGTCGTCAGCTCGTGTCGTGAGATGTTCGGTTAAGTCCGATAACGAGCGCAACCCCTATCGCTAGTTGCCAGCACGTAATGGTGGGGACTCTAGGGAAACTGCCCGGGATAACCGGAAGGAAGGTGGGGCCGACGTCAAGTCAGTATGTCCCTTACGTCTAGGGCTACACACGTAATACAATGGAAGGTACAGTGGGCAGCGAGACCGCGAGGTGGAGCCAATCCCAAAAAACCTTCCCAAGTTCGGATTGCAGTCTGCAACTCGACTGCATGAAGCAGGAATCGCTAGTAATCGCTCATCAGCATGGAGCGGTGAATACGTTCCCGGGTCTTGTACACACCGCCCGTCACGCCATGGAAGCCGGCAGCACCCGACACCAGTGTCCTAACCTTCGGGGAGGAGCTGTTTAAGGTGAAGTTGGTAACTGGGGCGAAGTCGTAACAAGGTAGCCGTACCGGAAGGTGCGGCTGGATTACCTCCTTTCTAAGGAGTAGATAAAGACTTGATCTTTATCGACGGTCGAACTTACAAAATTGACTTCTTGTAAACATTTTTCTAACATTATTAATAGGGTTTGTAGCTCAGTCGGTTAGAGCACCGCTCTGATAAGGCGGGGGTCGGAAGTTCGAATCTTCCCAAACCCACCAAGGCTTTGAG
>NZHT01000105.1 GCA_002691385.1 Flammeovirgaceae bacterium
TTTATCTGGATGATGAAATAGGTCATAATATTTTTCAGTTTTTCATCAGATTTTGCGGACTGGATCTGTTCACCAAAGAGGGCTTGGGAGTTGAGGAGGAGAAAAGGTTTTGAGGAATCCTAAAATTACAGTTTGGTACTCTTTTGGTACTCTCTATGGATTTTTAGTAAAAAAAGTGCTATTTTAAGCTTACAGAGATAATTTTGGTGAGGAGCAACATTTCTAAACAAACTCTAACCAAAAATGAAGCCAATCTGATCTTCTGAAAAATAAATCTGAACTTTTTAAAATCTTCAAGATCTGATGATAGTTATTAATATCGTATTTCATACAGCAAATGCAACTCACTATATTTGGAATATCCCATATCAGAAGTAAGTAAGAACCAATCCATCTAATATTTCTTTTTCCTACTCACAGTCATCGTCCTATTATTAGTTTTAGCCATTTGACTTCTCTGTATCAAATTATGTTGAAAAAAGAATTGCACTGTTAATTGCAATGATAATTCAGATAGGCTTGAGCTTTTTCGTTACCCAGGCCTAATGCCATTTCCCATGATTGGCAAGCCATTCCTGATTGACCCTCTGATAAATAAGTCATTCCCAACATCAAATGAGCTCCCTTTAAGTTTTTATCCATCTCCAACGATTGTTTCAAATAACGAATAGCCTGAGTAAAATCTCCCATTTTATAATAGTAGTAACCCTTATTTCGATAAGACCAAGCATTGTCAGGCGCCAAAACAATACTTTGGTTGATATCCTTTAAGGCTAAAACCACCGAATCCATCTCCAGGTAAGTAAACCCCCTATTATTTAGAAAAAAAGCATTAAGAGGATCCAGCCTTATTGCTTGCTGGATAGCTCGATAGGCTAAGTCTAATGAAGATAACTCTAAATATATTTGGTTAAGCGTATTGTATCCAAAAGCCGCATTGGGAAACTCACGCAAGATGTCCTCTAAAGTAGCCGCCGCTCTTTTCTTATTGCCAAGATAAAAATCTAAGGTTGCTAAATTGATCTTAGTCTCAGCGTCATTCGGATTTTGTGCCAGTACACTATTAAACTCATCTATGGCCCGATTAAAGTCTTTTGATTCTGAAAAAATGAGAGCCTTAGCCTCATGATATATGGAAGTATCATGATGACCTATAAGCAAATCGTAATCTCTGATACTTTTGTTCCAATTGGCTACCTCTTGATAGGCCATAGCTCGATTATGCAAGCAGCCCCAAAATTCATTATCAATTAATAATGCCTCATTATAATCTTGAATAGCTTCATAAACCCGACCTAATTCTCGTTTAGCTACTCCCCTATTATTGAATGACTCAGCATCATCTGAATCAATCTTAATAGCTTTTGTGTAAAAAATGATTGCGTTCTCATAAGACTGAGATTCAAGCGCTTCATTTCCTTGAGTGAAAAATCTATCCCTTTGATTTTCGATACTTTCACATCCTAGGACTAAGAAATAGATACACAATACGTATGGCAAACTATCTAATGAACCTCGCCCATTTCCTGAAAACATCAAAGTTCTTGCATTTAAATGACTAATATTGACTTACAGAACCCCCACTTCTTAAGCGTTTACTCAAACTCACTGGACTTCCTTGAAATTCTACTGACCCTCCACTACTCGCATAGACATCTAGTTTTTCTTTCGCATAAACTTGAGCGAGTCCTCCACTACTTATGTCCACTAATGTTCTTTCGGAAATCATTGTAAAGCCCTCATAATGCCCCGCACTACTGATGTCCAATACTTGATCACGCACTTGACCTGTCAACTCGACCTTCCCTGCACTTGCAATTTCAATCTCAAGTTTATTCACCTCTAAATTTAAGGCTATAAACCCCGAGCTACTGACATCTAAATCTAAGCTATTGGAAAGAATATTTAACTCCAGCGAACCGGCACTACTGACCTCAATCTCTAGGACTTCACTTTCCAATTGATCTGATCCTTTGACAACTCCTGACGAGGATACATCTATTTCACCGAGATTCACATAAGTAAGCGCTACTTTTACCTCAATATTTCTATATCTTCCTGACCTCATACGTATCGTTAATCGACCATTGTTGACCTCAGTCAGCACATCTTCAGGATCACATCCTGAAACATCCACCTTGGCGTTGTATTCTGTCCCTTTTATAAGTAAGACCTCTATACCCTCTTTTACATATAATTGCTTAAACGGCTGTAAATTTCTTTGGATTGGATCTGCCAACAAAAAGAACCCCACCATTGATAGAGTTAAACTAAAAATGAGTCTCTTGGTCATAATAAATATCTTTTAATGAGTAATGATTAGCTCAAGGATGCTAATAACACCCGAATGGTTGTATCATGATTTACGTAAAGCACTCTAAAAAGTTACTTCAAAGTTTACTTTGATAAAATTTTTGAAAATCCTCCCAAGATGTATTTTTATATTTGCCCTCACCCATATACCTAGAAATTACATCGAAAGTAGGCGCATCCAAGTAACCCGGAACCGGTTGGATGATTTGTAGCTCTTCATTCATAAAAACCGTAGTGGGATAACTGAGCTTATTCTGGGTAAGTGCTGCAGCTAATTCGTGATATCCCTTTCTCCCTGAAGGCACAAATTTAAAGGTGTAGCCCCTAAAATTAACATCTTCAAAACCTTCAGCGTTAAACTTTACTGCATAAAATTTTTCATTAACATAAGCCACAATTTCGGAACGGCTGTAAGTATCACGATCCATTTTTTTACACCATCCACACCAATCCGTATAAAGATCAATCAGAATCATCTTCGGATTCTTTTCAGTTCTAGCTACCGCTTCTTCAAAACTGATCCAATTAATTTCAGCATTAAGAGCAAGCTCGGAGGGACTCTTAGAAAAAGTAAATATCACGATCAAAAAAAGGAAATAAGACCCTCGAAGTACTCTCATAATTTCAAATATAACCATCGTTGCCCATAAAAATTGTAGATTGGTCGTCTATCTTACTATATGGAAAACAAAAAAACTGGTATAATATGCAATGTAAATCAAAAATAATTATTTGAAATCAATATTTTTTTCGAAAGTGCGGCATCTTTCCAAACTTCATCTTTATTTTCCGAAGACTTGATTAGCCACTCTCCTTCATCAAGGCTACCCATGATATTTATATCAGACCTATTGGAGAAATGAAAGTTCACCTGGTGTGAAGGTACTATGGCAGCATCTATTGTGGCAAAAGATTTACTCATGACAAATTTAATGTCATCATAATAATTTTTGAACTGAATTGAATCGATCTGAAAATTATTTCTAAACCATATGTTTTCTTTTTTGGTCAGTGAAAATGAACTATCTGGATAGATAAAATCTATAGAGACCAATGAATCATTTTTAATATTCAAAATACGATTATTTCTGAAATCATCTCTTTGAGATAATAAACTCATTTTCATAAAATTATCTGCTACATAGGTATCATTGTCGTCTTCCAAGCGCACATAATTATAATAGGTCCTTTGTCCCTCAAAAGCAAATCTGCCCAAAATGATGTTCAAAAGAACGTCATTTGATCGAGAAATAATCACCTTTGTCCCCTTCTCGTCTACATCATAATCTGACCACTGATCAACTGAACGAGAAATCAGTCTCGAAGGCTTAATTGTTTGTATAGTTTGTAAAAAAGCTTCCACTGTAGTTTGTACCGCCTCATGTTGTTTTTGACCTACTTGTACTTTCCATTGATTTGCCATTTTTTCTAAGACAACTTGCTCATCTGCAGTCTTAATCTCAATTTTGTCTACAAGTTGTGAATCAAAATCTACTAATTTCTCATTATAACTATTACTCCTATTTGGATTTTTTGTGAATTTGATAACTGCAAAAACAATGCTTATAACAACCAATAAAATAAAAAGCCTCAGTGTATTCATAATTTTCAATAATTTTGTCAACTATAATCCCCTTGGGTCCATTTTTGACGTTTATGTCGAACAGATGACCTTCGGATAAATCCATATATTAAGATCAACAGAATAGGAGCGAAAACATTTCCATACTTTATCAATGATTTCGTACTATCATCAATAGCTTCTATCGGTCTACTTGTAATTCCCTTCGTTCTTAAACTAATAAGTCCCGTATCATCAGATAACCAGTCAATAGCATTCGCAGCAAAATTGATATTATCTACACTTAGCTGTTGTGCTTCTTGACCTTCTCCATTGTTTATGAATTGCCCATTGGATACAACCACCATGCGTCCATTATTTGAGCCTATATTCTCCGTAGATAAAGCCAATATTTGATCTGGTGCTGAAAAGTCTTGTTCAGACCACTTCTTTTGAACGTCCATATAGCCGGGGGTATTTTGAGTACCCGACATCTCACTGGTTCTTAAAATTGCATTAATCACCAATGAAGTATCTGCCCTAATGATTCTCAAAGGACTTGAAAAAGGTAACATAACTGACTCTAAACCCACAGTGATTGGATGCTTTTCAAATTCCCTAATTTGGGGGAAATAAGGAAACTCAATCTGACTATTCATGGTAAAAAATCCTTGCCGCTGCTGCACAGTAACTGAGGCACAAGCAGCATCTATTACTACCTCATCTCCCAAGGAAATACCTTTCAACTGTAGCCAACTCTTTAAACCGATATCTGGTTTGGTAGATATCCCTGCTGTTTGAAGGTCCCCAGAAATGTTAGAATACGCCAAAAATAAATTCCCTCCCATATCCAAATATTGATTAAGCTTAACAAAATCAGCCGATGGAACAGTATCATTAGGACTGATCCAAATCAAACAGCTATAATTAGGCGTTATCACAGAAGAATCTGACAAATTGAAAGGAACAATTTCATACATCACTGAAAGCTGTTGGAGTAATTGCGGAATTGCTCCCAATGAGACTCCATTTTTACTCTGAATCATTCCAATTTTAGGTTTTTTTTCAAGTATGATTTTTTTAATGGAAGTAGTTATTTCATATTCTAAACCAGATCCCGGCTGAACTAATGGAATCACTTCTTTTTTGTCATCTGCCTGAATTACAACACCCATAAATGCTTGAATTTGTTGCCTCTGATCATCCTCTACCACATTAATTGATACGGGTCTTACACCATTTTGAATGGCTTCTTGCTTTAACTCATCAGATGTATTTGGGTTAATGAATTCAAATACAAAATTGCCATTAGAACGATTTTCATATTCCACAAACTGATCTCTAAGTTCATCTTTTATGTAACCCAGCTGTGCCGGTAACTCTTCTGTAAAATATGCCTTTACAGTAATAACCTCATCTAGATTCTCAAGAACATTTCGAGTAGCTTTTCCAAGGGTATATCGGTTATCTTCAGTAAAATCAACTCTAAAATAGGCAACTTCAGATAGCAAATTCACTACTACAATTATGGCTAAAACCATACCTCCCTGAACAAATAATTTTGATTTTTTCATAGATAAAGATTTAGGATTGCCAATTACGTTTAGAAAGCATCAACTCAGCTGAGTAAAGACCCAAAGTCATTATAGATCCAAAGTAGACTATGTCTCGAGAATCGACAACACCTCTACTTATGGAATCAAAATGTATACGCATACTTAAATAATTAAAAAAAGAGCCAAAAGGACCCGTGGCCGATGTACCCATCACATCAAATAATAAATGAAAAAATATACCCATAAATAGGGCAACCAAAAATGCCACTATTTGATTGGTGGTGATACTGCTAGCAAAAAGCCCAATGGCCACATATGCGCCAGATAAAAAAAGTAGTCCGAAATACCCCCCTATTACAGCTCCATCATCGATGTTTCCTAACTGACTGATGGTAATATAATACGGAACTGTACAAAGAAGTGATATTAATATTAAAATTAAGCAAGCGAAAAATTTTCCTCTTATAATCTGTCCATCAGTAACATCTTTTGTAGTCAATAACTCTATTGTTCCTAATCTATTTTCTTCCGCAACCATTTTCATGGTCAAGGCAGGAATAAAGAAAAATAAAGACCAATAAGCAATTCCAAAAAAAACTCCCATGTTAGCTTGATTATTAACAAAAATATTTGAGCCCACTAGCCAAGTAAATAATCCACTCAACCCTAAAAATAATACAACCATTACGTAAGCGGTGAGGGAGTCAAAAAAAGAAGCCAATTCTCTTTTTGTTATGATCCAAGTCTTATTCATATTCCTAATTAGTTAAATCTCTAAAAACATCTTCAAGACGGGTTTCGATACCAGTCATTTCCAATAAATACCATTTTTTCTTTACGCAGAGATCAAAAATTGCTTTTCTAGATTCCATGCCAGGCTTGGATTGAATACTATAATAGTCAGGTTTTTCATCAATAGCACTTACTTTCTCAACAGATCCTAAACTCAACAATGATTTCTGCAATTTCTCGCGAGGAGCCTCAATAGATACTGTCAATAATTCTTGACCATCAGCTTGGGACCTTAAGGTCTCAGAAGTGCCATCAGCAACTATTCTTCCCCTATTAATTATTAATATTCGATCACATGTAGCTTCTACCTCCGAAAGAATGTGTGAACTTAAAATAACAGTTTTTTGCTTACCTAATTCTTTGATGAGTTTTCTAATCTCTACAATTTGATTGGGATCGAGTCCCGTAGTCGGCTCATCTAGAATCAAGACCTCTGGATCATGGATCATAGCTTGGGCCAGTCCCACTCTTTGCCTAAAACCCTTAGACAATTCATTAATGTTTTTATGTTTCTCTCTATCTAGACCGCATAATTCAATCATCTCTGCAATTCGTCCAGAAATGTCGTTTTTATTTACCCCTTGGATTTCTGCGCTAAACCTGAGATAATCTACAATTGACATATCGAAATATAAAGGATTATTCTCGGGTAAATAACCAATCTTTTTCTTTATTAAAGATTGATTTTCAACAACAGAAATGCCGTCAACAATAATATTACCAAGAGAAGGAGCCATAAAACATGTAATCATTTTCATGGTTGTACTTTTACCAGCACCATTGGGCCCTAAGAATCCGACGACCTCTCCTGTTTCAATTCTAAAGGAAATATCATTGACGGCTTTTTGCTCCCCATATTTTTTGGTGAGATTTTCTACTAAAATTGCCATATACTGTTTTAAACTATTGGGTTTAGATTTATTGAAACAATCAAAAGTGATTTTTAATTTTTTAATTTGAACTCAAATTAAAAATAGAGATTTAAATTATCCAAGGAATAAACCTGTTAAAATGTGTTAAAATCAACTAGTTTACATCTATGAAAGTAGGTTTAATCTCAGATACTCATAGCTATTTAGATCCTAAAATTTTTCATTATTTTAAAGAATGTGATGAAATATGGCATGCTGGTGATGCTGGAAAAATCGAGCTCCTCGATGAATTGGAAAATTTCAAGCCACTCAGAGCTGTCTTCGGAAATATTGATGGACATGATATTCGTATGCACACAACTGAAATAGCTTATATTTCCTGTAGTGGAATGAATATCATGATGACCCATATAGCAGGAAAACCTCCATCATATACGAAAAAAATCAAGACCCTTTTATTGGAAAAGCAACCCAATATTCTTGTTTGCGGCCATTCTCACATCTTAAAAGTTATGTTTGATAAAAAATACAATATATGGTATTTAAACCCCGGTGCAGCTGGTAATCATGGATTTCATAAGGTAAAAACACTCTTACGATTTGAAATTGGACATGGGAAAATTTTTAATATGGAAGCGGTAGAAATTGGGTTAAGGGCTTTGCAAAAATGAATTCTGAAATTGATTTTAAAGAAATCAACAGTTAATTAGCATCACCCCTCAATCTATCAACAAAGTCTTTACCACATTTCTTAATCGTAGATAACCTTTAGAATTTGGATGCAGACCATCTGAAAAAAACGCCTCATTGATTCTGTTTTCTTTATTTAAAAATATGTACCCAAGATCGCTAAATGAGATAGATACTTCTGATGCTAGCTGAGCTATTTGAAAATTCAGTATTTTAATTCTAGATTCATAATCTCTCCTGGGCAACAGTCCAATAAGTGTAATCTCTGACTTTGGCTGTCTGATTTTAATAGCGTCCATTAAAAGGTGTAACCCTTCCAAAATTTCTTCATCTGTATTTATATGTAAATTGTTGGTTCCGATCATCACCATGATTTTTTCTGCATCAAATCCATCAAGTTCGCCATGATAAACCCTCCACAATAGATTCTCAATTCTATCCCAGCCGTAAGCGTAATTTCGAAGCCCCAAGGGCGTGAAAAACTTATCCCAAGATGCCTGTTCTGTTCTTATTTTAGTTTGTGGTATTCCTCCCCAAAAATGTATGATAGAATTGGCAAAAAAAACTGATCTTGGTGCATTTTTTGAGTGATTTAATCTCAAAATCTCCCTATGCCTATTTTCCCAATCATAATTTTCAGGTTCTCGATATTGAGTAATAGGAAATGTTGTAAGAGAGATTCCTGTTGGCTCTTTAAGTACGTCTCTCAATTTTTTCTCATAACCCGCAGCGTATTTCATCATCCCAAGATCTGTTGGATGAATTCCATCTACGGTATCATCCATTTTCAACCCTATTTCTTCCTTAGTTAAATAAAAAATATTTTCCATCCCTTGCTTTTTGAGTTCGTGAAAAACTTGCTGCTGAACTTGATTTACTTGGCTAAATTCGATTTTCTTTTTTTCACTAACTATAGCTTGAGTATAGCCTGCGTGTTCTACTAAAAGAATAGGAACCATCGGTTGTCTCTTTCGGAGTGTTTTAATCCCTAACAATATTCTCTCTTTTAACTCTAATTCATTTTCTATCTCTAAATTTTTCCAGTTATATGCAGACAAATTAGGTAGACAATCCAATACATAAATTTTTGCATCGATCTCACTCATTAAATCAATAACCGGCACATCAAATGTACCAGAACCAGAAAAACCCAGATTGATCAAGGGTCTGTCCATTTTTCTTCCTAAAATGGAAGTCCAAGCCATACCCGGTCGCGAAGCACATGCCCCCTGTGCGATAGATGTACCATACACTACAATAGGTAACTCTTTTCGAACAGGCAAGGGTTCAAAATACACCTGTTCGTCAACTCCAATCTCCATCCAATTAACTTGATTATAAAGCGGTAAGTAAAGTCGATATTCTCGCCCTCGATCATGATAACCATCATTGGGGTTCAGAAGTCCGTAAGCATACGTAATAGTATCTCCAAAAGTGCGACCAGCGGCACACCAAACTTCCATTCCATCACTATTTATGGCATATAAGTCCAACCCACTTACGCCCGTGGTCGACATGTGATCCATGTACCTCAAATTTTCATCCTGAGTCTGATATCTGATCTTAATCTCTTTGGCATTTGAACGAAAACGAATCATCAGACCTGCCGAATGTTTGGACAGTCCCCAGATCTCTGGATCCACCTTATCAACTACGCGATGGGGCAGTCGATCGTAGGATTCTTGGACCTCATCGAACCAAGCCTGACCCTCTATCACTTGAAACTCATGCGCTGTAGGATTCCACCATTTAAAATTGGAATCACTTTGACTCATTGCCAAATGACAAAAGATGAAACCATAAAATATAAAGATGTTTTTCATGTAACTAAATTGAAATAATTTCATAAAATTAGTATTACCGATCTGAGTAATTCCTTGATTTTGAACTTCCTATTTTAAATTGAATAAGCATTTTTTAAACACATGATCAACTCTAAATCTTTTCTAAGTACCTAAAATTAACCTAATAAAATGATTAACGTAGGGCAGTGAAACTAATCCAACCTATATAAACTTGTATTAGGTCAAAAATTTATAAAAAAAATAAGCATTCATCTACCTTATTATAATACTCAGTTAACTTATTAAAAAAAATTCACAAGCAAAAGGGCAAGCAATAATGAATAAACTACTTACCTTATTGAACTATGAAGAAGAAAAGCCCTTAATACTTGCGAAATTTATTAACTATAGTTTTTAGACATACATACTATTCACATTATTAAACTTAGGGAATCTCAATATCCCCTTTTATCTCATAGATCATCACATCAGAATTATTTCTTCCAAATAGTATGCGATTCCTATCAACAATAATTTTTCTTACGTCACCTGAAACATTTAGGCCCGAATTGTTTTGATTTAAGTAATGATAAGTTCCAGATGTGCTTCCTATAAAAACAAATCCATTATTACCTGTATACTTTCCCGTGCGAACCCTCGTTTTTTCAAGATTTCCACCCAGTATAATATCTAAAACATCATCTCCATTGACATCTAAAACCGCTATGGAATATACAGGTGAGAACTGAGCTTCAATGGGAAAAGACATTTTTGAAAATTGCTGGTTCGCATCATTAATAAATACTGAAGTTTCAAAAGTAGTGGCTACCAATTCTTTAGATAATGCTTGCTCCTTTTCAGTGAATATAGTTTCTAATACGGCTGATGAATAGGATTCATAATCCACAAAACGCTTTTTTAACATAGGCAATTGCGCAATTAACTCATCTCTGCTTGCATAAGGGAAACTCTTTCCCTGGATATAATAAAAAAGTATTGGGTCTACAGAACCATTATCATCATAATCTGCATATTGCATACTCACCGGTGATTCACGTGAGGCTTTCATTTGATTATTCATTCCTAAATTTCCCGCAATAAAATCTATATCTCCATCACCATCAAGATCATTTGCTTCTATAGAATTCCACCAACCCTGATAGGCATCGTCAAGGAATTCATCGGACTTATCTATCAATTTGCCATTTTCATTGATGAATATTTTTATACCCATCCATTCGCCCACTACAATAATGTCCTCTTTCCCATCTCCATTGATATCCGCCCATTTAGCATCAGATACCATACCTATGCGTTGTAGCTCAGGTGCCAAACTTGATGTCGCAACTTTAAAGAACCCTTTGCCATCGTTTTCAAGTAAGTAACTTAAGGGTACTTTGGGATAGCTTCCTGGGACAATTCTTCCTCCCACAAAAAGATCTAGATCCCCATCTCGATCAAAATCAAAAGGACGAACGCAAGATCCACTAGATAAAAAGGAAGGCAATCTGTTTTTAGCCTTATCAAATTTTCCATCTCCTTTGTTGATATACAAACGATCCTGTAAACCTCCTTCGTTTGATGAAAATTCATAACCTCCACTCACTACGTATAGATCTAAATCACCATCTCCATCAGCATCAAAAAAAGATGCGTCTACATCTTCAGTAGCTCCGTCAAAACTTTGCTGCAGTTTACTATAATAGCCTTTATGATTTTTTAAATAGATAGCCCCTTTATGACCTTTTCCTCCCCCAACAAATAAATCATTTAACGCATCTCCATTAATATCTCCGATGACCATCGCAGGTCCCTGAGTAGAATACATTCGAGGCAGCAAGGGTTGTATTAAAAAATCAATGAATTCGTTTTCTACATGACTGATAGGCGCTATCTGAACTTCTTCGAGCAGCGGACTTTCTATCGGTTTTTGCACAATAGTTGAGTGGTTTGTATCCCTTTCCTTGATGGATAGTATTTGATTTACGCTCGTACCCATAAGTTTCTGTAAACCTCCTTTGGGCCACAAAACATGAATGGAATCCACTTGTGTAACAGAATCAAGTCCAAAATGCAGTATAGGATCCACTGAAGACTGGAATCCTCTCACAGGATATTGTTCACGAACAATTAATTGATCATTGGCGAAGACAATGACCCTTGCACCAATTGCAAAGTGATTTTTATCATTTCCTAAAAGTTTGATTTTTAAGTAATTATTTTTAAGTATATCTCCAACATTATTGCGATAGATGCCCGCAGTTGCATCCATATTATTCATAATCATATCCAAATCACCATCATTATCAAGGTCTGCATATGCCGCTCCATGAGTCAATCCTCCTTCATCAAATCCCCACTGATCACTCACATTATCAAACTGAAGCCCACCAGAATTTTTAAATAGGTAATTGGTTGGTTTACTTGAAGGTATCTTTTCAAACATTTCGGTATAAATTCCCGCCTTCTTTTGTGCAATCTTGATTTCTTGATCAGCCTTATAATTTAAAAAATCATGATTGGTAAAATCTCTTTTATAACCNTTGCTGACAAATAGATCTTGAAANCCATCATTATCAAAATCNGCAAANAANGCTGACCAACTCCAATCAGTATTTGATACCCCTGCAATTTGTCCAATTTCNCTNAATGNAGCATTTCCATTATTTAAGTGNAGCATATTNCGCATGCACTGACTTGAATAACCGTTTTTTTGCATNGAGGAGTACACGTAATAGTGCTCAGGACCAAATAATAATTTTTGACGCTTGTTATCTTCTGGTAGCATATCTAACGTCATAATATCCATATTTCCATCTCGATTCACGTCTCCAATATCTAAACCCATTGAAAATTGTGAAATTTGACTGAGCATGCTGTCCGTAGCCATTATAAACTTCCCTTTCTGGTCATTAATTAGCAACTTATCACTATCCACATAGTCGTTGGAGATATACAAGTCTGGCCAGCCATCATTATTAAAATCTGATACACCTACGCCCAATCCATAATTCGAAGCAGGGCCATAAATTCCAGATGTATCACTTACATCAACAAATCGACCCCCATCATTTCTCAAAAGTCTATTACCCACATGAGGATACCGATCTAATCGATTAATGACCTTTATGTTAAATGAATTTGAAATCTGTAACAACGAGTGATTTAACAAAAAGGCATCCAAATCTCCATCTCTATCATAATCAAAGAAAGCAGCTTGCGTGGAATAGGAATCGTCATCCAATCCATAATCACTGGCTCGATCCGTAAAAGTTAAATCTCCATTATTAATAAGTAGTGAATTTTTGCGATTGTTTGGATCCCCATCTGCCGAACGGCAGACATAAATATCAAGCCAACCATCAGCATTAATATCAACCATAGAAACCCCTGTTTTCCAGCCCTTTTGGCAACCTGCGCCAGAAAGACTTGTGATGTCTTCGAATTTGAAATTCCCTTTATTTAAATATAACCTATTCTCAAGATTGTTAGAACTGAAATAGATATCAGTCAAACCATCATTATTTATATCTCCAATGGCAACGCCACCACCATTATAGAGGTATTCGTAAGTAAAAATATTTATTTGTTCATTTTCAGCATTGATATTGTTGAAAAATATTCCAGTATCATCACTATCTAGCTTATAAAACCTTTTCTTATTTGTTTGGTTGCAGCCAAATAAAAAGACTCCAAGTAATAGTCCAACAACGCCACGTATTGATATTTTTTTATTCATATTGAATTTCTGGGCAAGTAATTTTTCCTTGAAAATATGACAAAAATACGCTTGAGAAGAATAGATTATTCTGAATTAATAAAAAAAAGGCCCTTGAGTAACTAAAGGGCCTTTTTTTTAGATGATATTTATTGGTCCCACCAAACACTGGTAGTCTCCACATCAGCTCCTTGACTTGAAACTGCAGCATTGTAATATTCACTATTATTGATCTGCTCGGTTGAAGGATAGGTAATTCTTTTAGTAAAGTTATCAGGTCCTCCATCTCTAGCCGTATAACGCGCATCAGGTGCTGCCATAGGAATCAAGACAGGCAAATGCAATCTTCTATGATCTGCCCATGCTTCCCAACCTCCGTCAGGAAATAGTGCAAGGTACTTTTGAGTGATTATTTTACCCATCGCATCATCGACAGCAGTGCCATTGAACGATTTACCAGAGTTATTGTCAAACGCCACAGTTGTGCCATAGGTGTTCTCATTAGAAGAAGCTATATAAGCTGCGGTTGTAGCCGCATCAACTCCGTGATGTGTCATAGATGCAGTGATTCCAGCTTCATACCAATCTTTAGCAGTACCTCCAGCATTCCATCCACGTTGCGCGGCTTCAGCCATCAAAAAGCAAAGCTCATGATAGGTTAAAATCTCTAAAGGACGCTCCGCATCTGTTGACATGGTAGGACCCATGATAGATATGTTAGTGTATACATGCTCAGCCAAGGCGGAATTACCCGTACTTAATCCCGCTGGTACACCAATCCATCGGTTACGGGTATCAACAGTAACAGTATCACCAGCAGCGTTGGCAACTTTAACCTCCTCTGCACCAACAGCTGGTGAAAAGTAGATTGGACCTCTTGGATCAACTACAGATGGAACACCCAATCTAAATTTGTTTGCCTTTGGATCAAGTGAATTTTCATTTGGTGGCAAATCAAAACCCTCATCGTCTACAATCATACCTGCAGTATCAATAGCAATAGGTTGACCCCCCAGTCCAGTCAGTAGGTTTTCCATAGACCTGCTCATGTGTAAGCCTCCCCATCCATAATAAAAGGTGTAAGGATACTGAAAACCCCAACCAAAAGTTGCAGTACGCGTTACCTTACATTCGTCTTCGGCAGAAGCAAATACGCCAGAAGCTATTGCAGCCTCAGCATGCTGCTGTGCAAGAGCTGGATCAGCCTCAGATATTCTCATCGCTAGACGTAATCTCAAAGAATTACCGAACTTTTTCCATTTCGCAATATCATCGCCATAGACATAGTCTTGACCACTAATTTGCACAGGATTATCAGTACTTAAAGAGTCGACTGCCTCGCTTAATTCATTAAGCATATCGGTGTAGATAAGTTGCTGATCATCATAAACTGGATTTTCGCCAGTACCATCGGCAGCTCCAAAATAAGGAATGTCACCCCAGATATCTGTCGCCCTGCTGAAAACCCAAACTTTCCAAATTCTTGAAATTTGAGTCTCATTAAGGGGTTTTCCAGCGGCTGCACTTGCACGACCCAAACGAATTCCTTCACTTAAATTTGCGACAAATCGACTGTGATAACTTGAATAAAAACTACTAATCCATTCATCGTTAGTAACTCCCTGCTGGGTGCTAAATGCTTCATTAGCCCAATATTGCGCAAAAACATCGTTTGTCAATTGAGTCATCCGCTGATGCATACCAGGATCTAGTACAGATGCGCTAATCACATCTGCTAACAAAAAACTAGGCGTAACATTGTCTGGTGTGAATGCATTTGGATTCTTCTGAAGATCTATAAAGTCATCAGTACAAGAAAACGTGAATGTCATTAAACAAGCCAGTACAATTATTGTATTTTTTATCTGTATTTTCATTCTATCAAATTTTAAAATCCTAAATTAATATTAAAGCCATACACTTTTGTTGAAGGAAAAGCACCATTTTCCCAACCACGAGCATTAGAAACTGAAAAACTTGTTTCAGGATCAACTCCTGGTACTTCGCTCTTGATCAGCCATAAATTTCTACCTGTAATTCCAATCGAAATATTATTAAATGGTGTTCCAGAAACTAGACTTTGGGGCAGCGTATAACTGATATAAGCCTCTCTTAATCTGATGCTTGTAGCATCCATAATGAATTCAGAGACTACAGGTTCAGCACCTGCAACTGCCTGCCAATATTGTTGAGATGTAATTGTGTTAGCGTTTGCAGAGCCGTCAGCAGTTACGCCATCAACCAAGAGTCCACCCTCTCGATATGCGACCGTTCCCTGATGTGTACCTGCCGAATGCATAAAAGCGCTTGACTGAGAATAGAATTGACCACCCTGTTTCCAATCTATTAAAAATCCAAAATTGATACCTCGATAAGTAAAATCATTGATGAAACCCATGGTGAAATCTTGCTGAATATTCCCCATGAAAGAATTTTTCTCCGCAGCTTTTAAGGGTATTCCTGCATCATCTACGACAATATTACCATTATCATCGCGCTGGAAGTCGCGACCATAAATATTACCAAATGGCTCCCCTTCATCGGCAACAATCCTTATAGCTCTAGAACTTTCATCGCCCTGCAAAAGAAGGCGTTCAATTCCATCATCTAATTTATTAACTACCATTTCATTTGTTGCATAATTAATCATTATGTTCCATTGAAAATCTGAAGTCTGCACTGGTGAACCAGAAACCATCAACTCAAAACCCTTACTCTCTACTTCTCCTGCATTTATCATTTTAAATTGATATCCTGTTGCTCCAGGAACTGGCAATTGTATGATTTGATCAGTAATAACCTTAGAGTATGCCGCCAATTCAATTCCTATACGATTGTTTAACAAATTCAAATCTAAACCGAATTCATTTGATGTCACAAATTCAGGTTTAATCTTGGGATCAAATAGAATGCTAGGAGTAGATGTTGAGATTACATTCAAAAACCCTCGGCCAATTGAATATGTGGGTGATAATTGATAAGCATCTAAATCTGATGCTCCTTGGCTAATAGCTCCTCGCAGCTTGGCAAAAGAGATGACGCTTGGAAGGACTACAGCATCTGAGAGCACAAAGGATAGACTTGCTGATGGATAGGAGAAAGACCACACATCTTCGCTTAGATTACTCGACCAGTCATTTCTGTAAGTCAAATCTAAAAATAGGTAATCTTTAAATCCCAAATTTGCAAATCCATACAATGACCGAATTCGACTCTCAGCTTTGTTGCTTTGTGGTCTGTTAAAACTTCCAAAGCTCAGATTATAAACTCCAGGCAAGTCTAATTGGCCTGTACTACCTGCAGTTTCAAAAAATGTATTATGTCGACTGTTTCCACCAAAATTTAACGCAATATTCAAATCACCATAAGTTTTAGAGGCGGTCACCAAGAAATCAATATTTGTTTCTGTAGATCTAGTATTTGATGCAAAATAGTTTGAGCCATTATTCCGAGTTTGACTTCCCAATTCATCATAAACGCCGTATGCCTTAGTATCCTCTCGTTGTGCACTCCGAAAATCAGAACCATATCGGGCAAAGGCCTTTAACCAAGGCGCGAATGTATAATCCAACTTAATCATAGTAAAGATTCGGTCAGTATTATCTTCATTTGAATCTTCGTTTGTTACCCAATGAGGATTTCTACGGGTATTAAAACTAATAGGACTCCAATTAACCATCGAACCATTATCATCCATCCAAGGATTCAAATGCTGAAACTGCACATTTCTCGGACGGGTAATATATCCGGCAAATATGTTATTGATACTTCCAGATGTTTCTGGTCGGTTAGCCACCTTTTCATTGTTATAGCTAATTTTAGCATCTGCTTTAAACTTTTCTGTAAGTTTCGCAGTCGATCTTACCGTTATCATGTTTCTCTTCAAAGTGCTATTGGGAATAAGTCCTTTGGAATCTAAATTAGTGTAACCCAATCTAAATGTCGCTTTATCGTTTCCTCCTGTAACATTTATTGAGTTTGTAAAGTTCGAACCCGCCTGTAGATAATTCACAAGGTCATCCTCATCAGCAGTAAGAGGATTATCTGATCCGGTCCAGTCAGTTACTGTTTGCCCAGAGATTTTTGGCCCCCAACTTCCTGTGCTAACAACATCATATACTCCATTAGCTCCTTGGGCATATTCATTTTGCATGTCAGGCATAACTAATGGATCCTCAAATGTGAAAGAACCACTATAACTAACACCTAGACCCTTTCCTTGAGTCCCTTTTTTTGTTGTGATCAAAACGACTCCAGTCATTCCTCGACTACCATATAATGCTGCTGCTTCCGGTCCCTTAAGGATTGTCATTGTTTCTATATCATCCGGATTGATATGTTGAGCACCGTTTCCGTTATCTGTAGCGCCGTATTCATTAGTTGAGGTTGCTGTTTGATAGTTATCTATTGGAATACCATCAACCACAAAAAGTGGTTGATTTTTTCCAGGAGCACCAGTTAGAAAACCGCCACCACCACGTATCAAAATCCCTGTAGTACCGCCAGGGCCATTTCCTGTTTTTTGAATATCTACACCTGCTACTCGACCACTAATATTATTCAAAAAATTTGTCTCTCGCGCAGCGACTATTTTTTCTCCTTTGATTTCCTGAGCAAAGTATCCCAGAGATTTTTTGTCCCTTTCAATACCCAAAGAAGATACAATGATCTCGCTCATTTGCGTCGCATCTTGCAGGAGCACAATATCTATGAGCGATCGAGATCCGACAACTACCTCTTGAGTCGACATACCGATAAATGAAAACATTAAGGTGCCGCCCTCTTCGGGAAGACTGATAACATAATTGCCATCATTATCCGTAACCGATCCAGATGTCGTTCCTTTGAGTATAACGTTGACTCCCGGAATTCCTTGATTATCCTCATCTGTCACCGTTCCTGTAACAGTTCGCTCTTGTTTAACTGTCTTGACTACCTCTTTATCTTCTAATCCGAGTCTACTTACAGTAATATTATTGTTAATCTGTCTGAACTTGGTTTTCGAATCCTTCGAAACTTGCAGTAAAATATCAGAAACAGCATTTTTACCTGCATCAATATTTACCACTTGTTTTAGTTCGGAGGCCAAATCAGCTTTGTCAATCGCAAATCTAAAATCAGATTTTTCCTCAATCTGATTAAAAATGTCGTTAACCGTCATATCATCAGAGTTGAGCTCTACTTTAACATTCCTCACACTTACGTTCTTCTGAGCTCGTCCTGTGTTAGCAAGGAGCATATTTAGAAATAACGCCTGAAAAAGCAATCCATAAATTGAGTATTTTGTAATCATAGTTATGGCATTAATAAGTTTTAATTTCATATTTTTGTACTTGGTTAATTATTTTATTAACTGATCCTGAGCTAGTAACGTTTCAAAAGTTGAGCTCAGAATAATTTTTGAGTCGGAAACCTTGTTTTCGGCTCTCTTTTGTTAGGGATTAAGGTTATCTTTCTCACATATTTTTTAAAAAATTATTTTTACTGTTTCTCCTTCAATTGTATATTCAAAATTTTTGGAATAGCTAATATTTTGCATGACATTTTCCAGCGTCTCGTTATTGAATTCAGAACTAAACTGCCATACTCCTGACTTTTCAATATTCTGGACAACGATTGTCTTATCATACCATCTTTCAAGTACTTCCACTACCTCCTCAAGGACAGCATCATCAAAATAGATGATCCCATCTTTCCAGCTCAAGACCTTCTTGGGGTCAAAGCTGGATTGAATCATTTTCCCATTGGATTTAAAAATGCTCAATGATTGTCCTGGATCTAAATAAACTTTTTGATCATCTTCGTTCAACTTATCTGTCTTTTGAACCATTACCTTTCCCTCAGCTAAGGCGACTTGATGGCGATCTCCAGAACTGAAAGCATTTACATTAAATTGAGTACCAATGGCGGTGACCGACATCGATGAAGTTTTTACAATGAATTTTTTTGACGGGTCTTTGACCACCTCAAAATAAGCTTCTCCTGAAAGGTTGACCGATCTTGTACTTCCTGAAAAATCAGATTTATACTGGATGCTACTTTGAGAATTCAACCAAACAATGGTTCCATCTGGAAGATAAATCTGTGACTTTCTGCCCGCATCATTACTTTTAATGATCGTCTCCAGCTGGCCTGACGTCCCTTCAGTATCATAAAAATGCTCAGAAAAATAGAGCAGAGATATAAAAGCTGCAGCTACCAACATAGCCGCCACACGCCAATAAGAGCGAAAATCTAACTTTTTCATGAAATGTTGATTGTTACTCACATACTTGGATTTCTTACCTAAAAGTGTTTTTTCAAATATTTTATCGTAACGCTCTTCACTTACCTCTACTCTCTTGAATTCTAATTTATGAATTAATTCTTTGGCTAGTAATAAGTCTTCTTTTTTATCTGGATTATTCTTGAGCCAAGTTTTCCAATAATGATCTGATTCAGTTTTTGGCTGGATAACCCAATCTCTGAAATTGAGATCCATTAACAGTAGTTCAACCGCATTTTCACCTTTTAGTACCATATTTTAAATCTAATCTTCTTATTATACTTTAATAACTAGAGGACATTTCAATCAAAAGGGCATCAGTTTTTTTAGTATTCTTATTGAGAAATGAATAGATACGTTAACAAATGAGGGGGAAGACACTCAATAGCAACTACATAAAATAAAGAATGAAAGGGCAGACTTCATATGATTCAAGGCCTTGTAAATAAGATTTCTGGCAGACCTTATGTTGGTGAACCCCATCAATTCCTTTATCTCCTCATAATTGAGGTCTTCATAATAAAGACAGTAAATGGCTTCTCTTTGGCGATTGGTTAGTAACTTAATGACCTCTTTAAGCTTTTTTTTATTGTCAGATTTTATCTGCTCATGGATGATTTTCTGTTCGGTTGAAATTTCGATTTCAAATAATCTAAATTCAGAATGCTCAAAGTTGGTGATGTTGTCATTGAATTTTTTCTTGTACAGCAGGATTCTTCTTCTCAAACAAGTAAAAAGATAGTTTCGGATTGAAGTCTGTATTATGGTCTGCTTTCTTTTCTCTCTTAATTCAATAAACATATCCTGGAGCGCATCTTCCACCAAAGACTCATTCTTTGTGAATTGACAACCGTACTGAAAAAGAGCTTCAAAATGAGTTTGGTAAATATGACTGAAGGCAATCTCTTTTCCTTCCCTAAACAATTCCCAAAGTCGGACATCATCCAAAGAATTAAGTGAATCCTTGTTATTTAAGGACGTATAAGCATCTTTTTGACCTAATTCAAAATTTGAATTATTGTCGCGATTTTCAGTTGGTCTATTTAATTCTCGGCGCACCGTGGCAAGTATATTTTTCTATAACTTTCTTCAAATTAATGATAATTTGAAAATTAAACCTAAGTGATATTGATTTAATTTTTAAATTCATTTAAAAAAAACAAAATAATTGCCATTATTTTAATCGAGCTCAGTAACTGTGTACTCAATCATTGAAACTTCTTGTCGATAGCTTTTCCCATTGCCCGGAGATAATCCTAATAATTTAAATTGTGTTTCTAAATAATCTACAGTTTTAACTTCTCCAACCGTGAAGGGTTTGCGTCCTTGAAAGTCATCTGAGGCCAGCACTTCCATATGTCTGGCCAGGACCAAGGTATCAATTTGGATTTTAGCTTGCTTATGATCTTGATTGGTTTGGCATGAAACCAATATAATCAGACATAAAATAGATAATTGCTTCATAATAAATTTAATCAAAAGGGAAACTAATTTAAATTCATTTAAATTGACGTATTAACCAAATTTTTAATTGACAATTCAAAAAAT
>NZHT01000106.1 GCA_002691385.1 Flammeovirgaceae bacterium
ATATGCCAATCATTTCTTCCTCTTCTGAAGCAGCTACAATTTTGTAGCTGCTTTTTTACTTAAAAATCATTCTATTACCTTTTTGGGTGTGCCAGAGTGTCGTTAGATGATTTAATTAACTCCTTTGGGGAGGCTTATTCCGTACAATTAGTAAAGTTAGGTTTGGCTTCTGTCCAAGAAGTGAGTAGCTTTAAATGTAATCTGTAAATAAAAAGCCACCTACAAAGTATGTAAGTGGCTGATAATCATTGTGGGCCCACCAGGACTCGAACCTGGGGCCACCTGATTATGAGTCAGGTGCTCTAACCAACTGAGCTATAGGCCCATAAAATAATGAGCGCAATTTTAATTGATTTCTATGAATATAACAATGTATATAAATCGAATTAAGGCAAATTTTAATAATTAACATTTCTTCCAAATGCTTTTAAGCCTTAACTTGCAATGACTCTTGTCTGACAGAGGAACAAACATTCTGTGTTTATTCATTATTCTACTTTAAAAGTATTTTATTGAAGATAAAAAAGTTTTAATAAAATTCATCCCCTATTTTTATCAATATTATAAATTTATTAATAATTGTTATTTTTTTTTATTAATGATCTAAAAAAATGACCAATATTTTTATTTTATGCTTTTAATAGGATCTTTATTAGATCGTCTTATTTATTTTTGTTATTATTTTTAAAATCTGCTTCCCCTTCAAGAATAACAAATCAATAAATATGAATAAAGGCCTTTACGATTCTCAATTTGAACATGACTCGTGCGGTGTTGGATGCATCACAAACTTTAAAGGCAATCAATCTCATGCTATTGTCAAAGATGCATTAACCATGCTAGAAAACATGGAGCATAGAGGTGCTACCGGTTCAGACCCTGATACAGGTGATGGTGCGGGTATTTTGATTCAAATACCTCATGACTTTTTGGAAGAGCAATTACAAAAATTTGGGGTTAGGCTTCCTCAAGCTGGACTATATGGAGTTGGAATGGTCTTTTACCCGCAGCAAGATATCACAAGAGAGCTTTGCAGAAAAGTAATTAATGACTGTATGGCTACCATGGGTTTTAAACTGATTACCTATCGATTGGTTCCTACAGATGCCAATGTCCCTGGCCATGAGTCAAAATCTGTGGAGCCGTACATCGAACAGCTCTTTCTTATTAATAAAGATCATACCATAAAAGGAGATGATCTAGAACGTAAGCTGTTTGTATTAGGTAATTACATTACCCATCAAATAAACAATTATGTTCATGCAGCAAATGATGAATTTTACATCGCCTCACTTTCTTGTCGTACCCTAATTTATAAAGGTCAACTCAAAACAGATCAACTAAGAAGCTACTATCACGATCTTCAAAATGAAGGTTTTACCTCCGCTTTGGCGATTGTACATTCAAGGTTTTCAACCAATACTTTCCCCAATTGGAAATTAGCGCAACCTTTTAGATACATTGCTCACAATGGAGAAATTAATACCATTCGAGGAAATGTCACAAAAATGAGATCCAAAGAGGCTTTAATGCAATCAGAGCTTTTTTCCTCCAAGGAATTGTCTTATTTGATGCCCATTACAGATCCCAATAATTCTGATTCTGCAAATCTAGATAGCTTAGTAGAATTGCTCACTCTTTCCGGTCGAACCTTACCTCATGTAATGATGATGCTCATCCCTGAAGCTTGGCAAGATAACAAACAAATGGACGCAAATAGGAAAGACTTCTACAAATACCATGCAGCCATGATGGAGCCTTGGGATGGCCCTGCAGCCCTCTTTTTTACAAATGGAATGCAAATTGGATCTACTCTAGATAGGAATGGACTAAGACCCGTCCGCTATTGTATTACCAACGATCATCGACTCATCATGGCTTCTGAAGCCGGGACTATTGTCACGGACGAAGCCAAAATCATCAAAAAAGGCAGATTGCAACCCGGCAAAATGATATTAGCCGATTTATCTGAAGGGGCCATTTATGATGATTCTAAAATAAAAGCAATTGTTTGTGATAGAAAACCCTATAAAAAATGGTTAAAAGAACAACGTATCAAATTAAGGCTTCTACCTATTCCTGAACTTCAAGCAAAAATAATTGAGTCTCATAGACTTAGAACAAGACAGATCTCCAATGGTATGACTGAGGAAGATGTAAAAATGACGATTTTGCCTTTTGCTCGTACAGGGACTGAACCTCTCGGCTCTATGGGCTCTGATGTCCCTTTGGCAGTTCTTTCAAAACAAAGTCAGCATATTTCCAATTACTTCAAACAATACTTTGCTCAGGTTAGTAACCCTCCTATTGATCCCATTCGAGAAAGACTGGTCATGTCGCTGTACACTCGAATAGGGAAATCTTTAAACTTGTTAGAAGAATCAGCCAAACATTCAAGACAAGTCCACATATCTCAACCAATCCTTTCTAGAGACGACTTTTACAGAATAAAAGGATTGACACGACATGGAATGGATTACTACATCATTGATGCTACCCTAAATGTGGCTAATAAAGAAACTTTACGTATGGCGATAGGGAGAATATGTAATGAGGCTGAAGATGCCATTAATAAAGGGAATAGTATACTTATTATTTCTAACAGAAAAGAAAGTAAATATAAAGCAGCTATTCCTAGTTTGCTGGCCACAGGGTCCGTGCATCACCATTTGGTCAATAAAAAATTACGCACCGAAGCAGGACTCGTGGTAGAATGTAGTGATGCATGGGAAACTCACCATTTTGCAACTATTATTGGATATGGTGCCAGCGCGATCTACCCTTACCTTACATATGATACTATTCAAAATGCTTACAATCACAAAGTTTTGGATAATGACCAATCACTTAGTTATTATTTTGAGAATTTTAGAAAAGGTATCAGCAAAGGCCTTTTGAAAATTTTATCCAAAATGGGCATCAGCACCTTACAATCATATCAGTCTTCTCAGATATTTGAGTGTGTTGGTTTAGGTCAAGAAGTCATTTCGACCTGCTTCAAGGGAACCGTAAGCCGTTTAGATGGTTTGAATTTTGATGATTTAGGAAGAGAAGTAGTCATCAAGCACCTAGCTGGATACAACAAAAATGAGCATCCACTTTTGGAAGCTGGTGGTTATTTTCAATGGAAACAAAAAGGTGAAAAGCACCTACTTAATCCAGATACGATTCATTTACTCCAAAAATCTACTCGGCTTAATAATTATAAACTATTCAAGAAGTTCGCGGAAAAAGTGAATGGAGAAAATGCTGATATTATAAACGTAAGGGATTTATTCGAATTTAAATTCAGGCAAGCCATACCAATAGAAGAAGTTGAACCTGTTGAAAATATATTAAAGAGATTTGCCACAGGGGCCATGTCATTAGGATCAATATCACATGAGGCTCACAGTACACTGGCTATTGCAATGAATCGCATTGGAGCAAAAAGTAATAGTGGAGAAGGTGGAGAAGACACTAGGAGATACCTCAAAAAAGAAAATGGAGATTGGGAGCGTTCTGCAATTAAACAAGCAGCATCTGGACGTTTTGGTGTTACCATAGAATATCTGAATCAGGCCCAAGAACTTCAAATCAAAGTAGCCCAGGGAGCAAAACCAGGTGAAGGAGGTCAATTGCCTGGTCATAAGGTTGATGACTATATTGCCAAAGTCAGGCACAGTACTCCTGGAGTTGGACTTATATCTCCTCCACCGCATCATGATATTTATTCAATAGAAGATCTAAAACAGCTAATTTTCGATCTCAAAACCTCGAATCCTGAAGCTCGAATAAATGTAAAACTTGTATCAGAAGCTGGTGTGGGCACCATTGCAGCTGGTGTTGCGAAAGCGAAAGCAGACGTTATTTTGATCTCAGGCGCCGACGGAGGCACGGGAGCTAGTCCCATAAGTTCAGTAAGGCATGCAGGGCTTCCTTGGGAGATCGGACTAGCAGAAGCGCATCAAACTTTGGTTCGAAATAATCTTAGAAGTAGAGTTGTCTTGCAAACGGATGGTAAAATCATGACAGGCCGTGATCTCGCCATTGCAACCCTTCTAGGGGCCGAAGAATACGGTATCAGTACCGCGGCACTAATCGTTGAAGGCTGCATCATGATGCGAAAATGTCACTTAAACACTTGCCCTGTGGGCATTGCTACCCAGAATCAAGAACTTCGCAAATTATTTACGGGAGATCCAGATCATGTGGTCAATTATTTTACTTTGCTAGTCATTCAATTCAGGGAGATTATGGCAAAACTGGGATTTAGAACTGTAAATGAAATGGTTGGAGAATCACATGTTCTTAAATTAAGTTCTGATATAGATCATTGGAAAATTAATAGGTTAGACCTTACTCCTGTCTTACATTATGAAAAACCTCCAGGACATGTAGGTACTTATAAAAAAATTTCCCAAAATCATCATCTTGATGAAGCCTTAGATTGGAAGTTGATAGAAGCCCTTGACAAATCTAAACCCTCGCGAAATTTAGCCTTTCCAATTATGAATACCCATAGGTCTGTAGGTACTTTGCTGTCAGGACATCTTACACGTCAAAATAAATTGATAACAAAGCCGATAAAAGTTACTTTTACAGGAAGTGCAGGTCAAAGTTTCGGAGCATTTCTTGCCAAGGGTCTTGATTTTCATCTTATGGGAGAGGCCAATGATTATGTCGGTAAAGGATTATCTGGAGGTATCATATCAATCAAACCTAATGATCATTCCATACTGATCCCAGATGAGCACATCATTATAGGGAATGTAACCCTTTATGGAGCAACTTCTGGAGAAATTTATATAAATGGACAAGCAGGTGAACGTTTTTGCGTGAGAAACTCAGGTGCTGAAGCTGTCGTTGAAGGTATTGGTGATCATGGGTGCGAATACATGACCGGTGGCTTAGCTATTATTTTGGGTACTGTCGGTAGTAATTTTGGTGCGGGTATGAGCGGCGGAATTGCTTTTGCTTATGATGAAATAAATAATTTTTCCGAAAACTGTAATATGGAGATGATCAGCATTGATTCCCTAAATGATGAAGATAGCACCTTAGTACAAGCAAAATTAAATGAGCATATAAAACGTACAGGTAGTCCTAAAGCAATTAAAATTTTAAGTCATTGGAATACTACTTCAAAATATTTCAAAAAAGTAATGCCAATAGAACTTAAGCGCGTGTTAGCAAATCAGAAAAATTCTAAAAAAGTTGCCTAATGGGAAGTATAGATGGATTTATGAAAATAGGGAGAAATCTACCTGAAACCCGAGATCCAAAAGAAAGAGTAAAAGACTATAAGGAATTTTATGTTCCACACAGCGAAGAGCTTACGAAAAAGCAGGCCAGTAGGTGTATGGATTGTGGAGTTCCCTTTTGTCACAAAGGTTGTCCCCTAGGAAATATCATCCCGGACTTCAATGATGCCGTTCATAACAATGATTGGAATCGAGCCACTGATTTGCTTTTAGAGACCAATAATTTCCCCGAATTCACTGGGCGAATTTGTCCCGCACCTTGTGAAGGTGCTTGTGTGCTGGGTATCAATAAACCTCCTGTCGCCATCGAGCATATTGAAAAAACCATTATCGAGAAAGCTTTTGAATCAGGTAAAATTCGGCCAAATCCGCCCATTAAAAGAAAGCTCAGTTCAGTCGCCGTGATTGGATCTGGTCCTGCTGGACTGGCAGCAGCAGACCAATTAAATAAAGCAGGTTATCAAGTGACAGTTTTTGAGCGTGACGAAAAAATAGGAGGCTTGCTTCGCTTTGGTATTCCAGATTTCAAATTAGAAAAATGGGTAGTTGAAAGAAGAGTTAAATTATTGATAGCCGAAGGCATCACTTTTAAAACAAATATTGAAGTAGGGATACACATTTCTTCTAGCGATTTAAAAAATCAATTTACGGCTATTTTATTAGCTACTGGTGCTACCATTCCTAGAGACATTGATATCTCAGGAAGAAATCTAAAAGGAATTCATTTTGCAATGGACTTTTTAACTCAACAAAACAAACGAGTTTCTAATCTCATCAATGACGAAAAAGACATTTTTGCTAAAAATAAAAATGTCATTGTCATAGGGGGAGGTGATACGGGCTCTGATTGCATTGGAACATCAAATAGACAAGGTGCCAAGTCGGTAACGCAATTTGAGCTTTTGGACAAGCCAGGGCTTTCTAGAAGTATCCACAATCCATGGCCTGAATGGCCTTTAGTTTTAAGAACCTCGTCCTCACATGAAGAAGGAGTTGATAGAACTTGGTCTATATTAACTAAGTCTTTTATTGGAGATGAAAATGGAAATATTTCAGGACTCAAAACAGTTAAAGTGGTTTGGAGAAATGGGGAATTTGATGAAGTTCCCAATACCGAAAAAGTTTATCCTTGTGATCTTGTACTCATCGCAGTAGGTTTTGTTCATACACAAAAAGAAGGTTTGCTGAGTCATTTAAATATCAATTTAGATGAAAGAGGAAATGTAAAGGCTCATAACTACAAAACTAATTTAGACAAAGTTTTCACCGCTGGAGATATGAGAAGAGGTCAATCCTTGGTTGTATGGGCCATCCAAGAAGGTAGAGAAGCGGCAAGAGCTCTAGATGAAAGTATCTCTGGGAAAAGTTCGCTTGCTTCGAAGGAGCGATCTGGTTATGAACTTTAAAGCATCCTGATTTCTAGATCATCACCCCTACCAAAACCTATAAGCTGACTCATTTTGTAGGTTTCCAAGGTAAACAAATCTTTAAGTAGAAATTCATCTCTATCCAAGATGCTTATTAGCTCGAATTCAAAATATTCTCCANAGTTAGTCAAACGATAGCGNTCCCCTACACGNAAGCTGCTAAATGCTAATCCTTTCATAATCAAAAAAAAATTNNCTTATCTCGAAAAATTAGGGCNAATTAAANCAAAAATTAAAAGATTTTTGNAATAGAAAATTCTAAAAATATGTCAACCCGNTAAAAAAAACTGTCCTACTTCTAACCTCCTAAAGCTATTTAAACAAACTTAATTTTTAAAAANTAACTATTCTTCAGAGTCTTTTGCTTTCGATGCCTTTACTTTTTCTGGCTTCTCAACTTTGACACTTTTTTCAGCTTTTGAATCTAATTTCTTTGCTTTTTTTGACTTCTCAACTTTGATACTTTTTTCAGCTTTTACCTCTAATTTCTTTGCTTTTTCTGCAGGCTTAACCTTTTTTGCATCAAACTCTTTTTTGATGGCATCTACATCTACCTTTTTGATGACAGGGACAAACGAAAGACGTTGTATGGTAGCCACACGTTTTTTTGCAACATTCTTGTTTTTACGTCCTTTTCTTTCTAATCTAGTTACAGCCATTTTGTTTTATTTGTTAATTACAAGGTGCGAAATTAGAGGATTTCTTAGATTTGTCAAAAATATTCTAAGTGGAAAAACTTTCTATCCCCAAAGGAACTCGTGATTTCGGTCAAATTGAATCATTTCGCCGCAAATATATCATTGAAAAAATTCAAAGTAATTTTATTAAGTATGGATTTGCACCGATCGAAACTCCGACCATGGAACATTTATCGGTTCTCACAGGAAAATATGGCGACGAAGGAGAACAACTCATTTTTAAAGTACTTAACTCTGGAGACTATTTAAAAAAGATTAAATCTGAAGATTACAATAAAGATGCCAAAACTCTTTTACCCAAAATAGCTGAAAAAGGTCTTAGATATGACTTAACGGTCCCATTTGCTCGACATGTAGTAATGAACCAACACAATATTACTTTCCCCTTTAAGAGGTATCAGATTCAGCCCGTATGGAGAGCTGATCGACCCCAAAGAGGAAGATATCGAGAGTTTTATCAATGTGACGCAGACATTATAGGTACGCGATCTGAATGGAATGAAATAGAACTCACCTTGTTGATGCACGACGTCTTCAAATCATTAAATTTTAGCGATTTTGAAATAAAAATCAATCATAGAGAAGTTTTATTTGCAATGGCAGCTGCAGCTGGTCTAAAAGGAAAAGAAATCCCTTTTTGTACCTCATTAGACAAAATAGATAAAATTGGTATTGAAAAAGTGCTTCATGAGATCAACCTAATCAAAGGCAAGGTGGAAATAGTTTCAAAATATCTAGAAATTATTACTTCCTCAGTTGATCAATCATTAAAAATCAAAGAATTAGTTGCACTCACAGGTAGCTCGAATAAAGGTTTTGAAGAATTAATTTCATTTTTTAAAATTTTGGATGAAATCCCAGATCGGAATTTCAAAATTTCGCTTGACTTTTCCTTGGCACGAGGATTGTCTTATTATACAGGTATGATTTATGAAGTAAAACCGACAAAAGTTAAAATAGGAAGTATTTGTGGCGGGGGACGTTATGATAATTTGACGGGCATGTTTGGGCTAAAAGGGATTTCAGGCATTGGTATTTCATTTGGATTAGATCGTATTTACGATGTCTTAACTGAATCTAATTTATTTCCCAAAACTTCTAATGGGAGTCCAAAGGTACTGATTACCCATCTCGATCCCACAGCTTTTATTCATGGAATTAATCTCATAGAAAAAATAAGAAGGGCAGGTATTCCGTCTGATCTGTTTCCTGATTCAATCAAAATTCAAAAGCAAATGAATTATGCCAATAAATTGGCGATTCCCTACGTTATTACTATAGGATCCGACGAAATCTCTAAGGCACGCTATCCATTAAAAAATATGAGTTCCGGAAAGACCTTAACATTACCAATCGAAGAAATAATTGAAACCTTGAAAACAAATCAGCGTTGATAAAAAAAATCATCATATTTTCTTTCAAATTTGTTTTTTTAAGAATCATCCTGTTTGTAATCTCAATCCTTCCGTATGGAGTGATGGCACAGATAAGTCAAGATTCCTCTTTTTCAGTTGCATATCATCGGGGATGTGCACCGCTGACCGTAAATATCGAAGAACTAATAGATTATGGTGATGAGATTCCTAGAAATTATATTTATGAAGCTAATCTAGGAACAGTGACCTCAGTAGACACTTTTTACACCTACGAAGAGCCTGGAGATTATCTTATTTATCAAATCATCAGTGAGGGAGACGACAGAGAAGATTCCTTATGGATCCAAGTCTATAATCCATCAAGTCCTAGGTTCAATTATTTTTATTGTGACCGTCGACATCTTTCCATTGAAATTTTAGATGATGATTATGACAGCTATCAACTATATACACCTACTGATACATTCACGCATTTAAAAGAAGAAGCCAATCCTTTTACAATTGAAATCCCTGAAGCAGACAGTATCAATTTAATCATAAAGGGTTTCTATGAAGGAGGACAACCTAATTGCGGCAGCTCTCCTTTTCAGAACATTGTCATGCTTGAATTAACTAATAATTCAACTGTGGATTCTGCTTCCGTAAAATATGTATGTCAAAATGAAGTATCGCTCCAAATATATTATGAAGCAGATTCAATGACAAATTATAACATTGATTACCAATCCAAACCTGACATATTTACATCAATCTATGAAGGCTTATTGGATTCTAATTCCTTGTTTTTCCCATCACTGGCCTTTGATACATCCCTCTCTTCATTGTGTTTTCGGATCAACGCCCTTTCACTATGTAATGATGAAGATGTAGTTTTAGGTGATTCACTATGCCTAGACATTAACAGTGAGATCACTGCATTTAATTACGCCTATGCCACCTATAATTCGGAAAACCATATTGCCCTCCATTTTAGCGAAAACAACAATGGCATCTTTCATGCTGTAAAATATGTAAATGAAGTTTTGTTCGATACCTTATTCAATATACAACCCGGATACATTGACCCTAGCGTATACCCTTTACGGAAGTACAGCTATGAACTACTTTTTACACCCTCATGTAATGCTAGCATACAAAAAATTAAGATTACCCCTACCTATTTAGAATTATCAGATTATTATACCAATGCCTACACCTCTGAATATTTTGATGGCACCTATAAATTAGGACAAACACTGGATTACCAATTGATTAATTCAGATCAAACAGAAAGTAGGGCTCAGTCAGTGGTGTTTAGCCAGCTCAACACTATCAATATTACACATGAATTGGGTACTCATCAAAAAGTATGGGCTGAAGGGAGGAATGAAGCAGGGATTACTTTAAGGTCTAATGCAGTAAAGATAAATTTTGAACCCAAAATATACGTACCCGAAGCTTTTTCTCCTAATGGTAACGGTATTAATGAAACTTTAAAGTTTTATGGTCTTCCGACAGATCAATTCACTTTTCAAGTGTTCAATCTTGCTGGAAAAGAAATTTTTTCAACCAAACAAAAAGATGATTATTGGGATGGACGTCTAAAAAATGGTGATATAGTCAAGGGATCTTACGTCTACCAAATAAATTATTACACAGAAGAAAATGAATTATTAATCCAACAGGGTAGTTTCGTTCTTATTAAATAACAAAAAATCAATAATATGCTAGATATGATGAAAATGATGGGCAAAGTCAAAGAGGTCCAAGAAAAAATTAAAGTTGCCAAAGAAGAACTGGGTAATCTTTTTGTAGAAAGTGACTCGGGTGCAGGATTGGTGACTGCTAGATTCAATGGAAATAAAGAACTATTAGATTTAAAAATAGATGACTCTCTTTATGGAAAAGATGATAAGGAACTTCAGAAAGACCTAATTATAGCCGCTGTAAACAAAGGCATTAAAGCCGCAGGAGACAAGAGCAAAGAACATCTACAAAAAGCCACCCATGGCATGCTCCCAAATATCCCTGGAATGGATCTAAATAGTATGATATAATGCCTAATACTGCGATTGTCATTTTAAATTATAATGGGATTAATTTTCTAGAAAAATACTTAGGCATCTTGATAAAAACCTCGAGTAACTATGAAATTATCGTAGCAGACAATGGATCAACGGATGCCTCATTAGATTGGTTGGAAAAAAATCACGCGGAAATCAGAACAATTGCACTATCTGAAAATAATGGATACGCTGGAGGCTATAATTTGGCCCTCAAAGAGATAGCGGCAGACTATTATGCCCTCATTAATTCAGACGTTAAAACAGCACCAAATTGGCTAGATCCTTTGGTTCGCTTCTTGGAAGAGCATCCTGATTATAGTGCAGTTCAGCCTAAAATTTTGGATCAAAATGATCCTTCTAAATTTGAACATGCCGGAGCAGCCGGTGGTCAACTCGATGCTTGGGGTTACCCTTTCTGCAGAGGACGAATTTTTAATACTATTGAAAATGATCGAGGTCAATATGATGATGACATTGATGTTTTTTGGACCTCCGGAGCCTGTATGGTTATAAGAGCTAAGGACTTCAGTGATATAGGTGGATTTGATGCTGACTTTTTTGCACATATGGAAGAAATTGATCTTTGTTGGAGATTGGCATTGAAAGGAAAAAAATTCAGATACATTTCAAAAAGTACGGTACATCATGTAGGTGGTGGCACCTTATCTGCATCTAATCCTCAAAAAACTTATCTAAATTTCAGGAATGGGCTAGTTATGCTTCTGAAAAATCTACCCAAAAAGCATTTAATTAAAATTCCTCTAAGAATGATTTTCGACTTAGCAGCGGCTTTTTTATTTTGGAAAAAAAAAGGATTTGATCACTTTAAGGCCGTATGTAAGGCAGAACTAAATTTTATATTAAATCTAAAAAAAAATTGGAAGAAGAGAAGCCAACAATCACAGCCCAAAAAAAACCTCCAGTATCCGACACAAAGTGTTGCATTACAATACTTTCTGTTTAATGAAAAGACATATAAAGAGCTTATTCAATAATACCAAAGAGTATTCTGCCTTCTTCTGTAAAGTTTTTTGAAACTCATCCAAAAAGCAATCGCCAAATAAAGAATCACAGGCGATCCAAAGGTTAAAAACGAGGCATATATAAAAGACAAACGGATACTTGATGTAGGGATTTTAAGATATTCACCAAGCGCATTGCATACCCCAAAAACATACTTTTCAATTAAATATTGCATGACTATTTCAAGATAATATTGTACAAAGGTAAATATTAACATCTTTTTTATATCAACAGATTGAACTATTTTGTAAATTTGAGGTAATATTGTAAGCACATTAACAAAAAAATTAATTTTAGAAAGTCTCAATAAACGATGAATAAAATGAAAAACTTAAATCTCATAGTGATCACAATTATCGCTGCCTCTTTATTTAGCGGTTGTGCACTTAAGAAAATGGTGAAACTTGCTGAAAAGCAGGATTTAGAAGTTAATCCTGATCCATTGGAACTTCATGGCAACCAAGTTGCCTTCGATCTTTCTGTGGTATTGCCTCCCAAAATTCTCCCAACTGGAAAGGTTTACACATTAAATACGACTTATCAGTATGGAGATAAAGAGATAGAGGTGGGAAGCATTGAGTTCAATGCGGAAGATTATCCTCAAAGTAGTTCAACCGCTTCTCGTGTCAATCGATCTTTTTCCATGGCCTATAATCCTTCCCTCAATCCAGGTACCTTAATGCTCCAAGGCGAAGCTAAAAACCCAGCAAATGGAAAGGTTTTGGGCACAAAAAAAATGGAAATAGCGGTCGGTATCATCACGACTTCTAGAGCGGTTCAAAATACTTATGCAACCAACTATGCGCATCATGGTTATAACGATCAAGAGGAATTGATACCAACTAACATCAATTTCTATTTTCCCCAAGGAAGTGCCTATTTGCGACAATCTTTAGCTGTAGATGGAGAAAGTAACAAGTCAAAAAAATCAAATCTATCCGCGTTCATAGCTGATAAGAATGTTACTCGTACTGTGACGATCACAGGTACACACTCTCCTGAAGGTTCAGAAACTATCAATGGTAATCTATCTAAAAACAGAGCTGAAGCTATTGAAAAATATTATCGCAGCCAAATGAGTAAATATGACTATACAGGAATGGCAGCAGAAATCAAATTTATTCTTAAGCCTGTCGTCCAAGATTGGACGGCTTTTAAAAAAGCATTGAGATCTTCAAAAATTAGTGAATCTTCAAAAAAATCATTTTTGAATATCATTAACGGTTCAGGCTCTTTTGAGGACAAGGAAAAAGCTATGAGAAAAATATCCGGCTATAAATCGGTGTTTAATAGTATCTATCCATCCCTAAGAACTGCTCAAACGGAAATCCTTACGGTCAAGGAGAAAAAATCACCTGCCGACATTTCTTTATTGGCTAAGCGGATCGTTAATGGTGATACGACGAACGAAGTACTCTCAAATGAAGAATTGTTATATGCAGCGTCCCTCACGCCCAGTCTGAAAGAAAAGGAAAAAATTTATATCGCTGCTTCGAAAAAAGAAGGTAGCTGGGTCGCCCACAATAATTTAGCTGCTGTTTATTTAAATATGGCCGAGCAGAATGGAGACAATATGGCCAAAAATATACAGGATGCATTGACCCAATTAGACATTGCTTCTAACAAAACTGACCATGTAGAAGTACATGCCAATAGAGGGACTGCTCTGATGATGCAAGGATCTTACCAGGAATCTTTTGAAGCTCTATCAAAAGCAATTTCAGGTGCTACTGGTGATCTAAAAACAGCTTTAAATGCGGCTGTAGGTTCTATTCATATTAGAATGGGAGATTATGAAAACGCCAGTGCAGCTCTAGCAGCGGCAGATGATAGTGAAGTCGCTAATTTTAACCGGGGTCTGGCNCACCTTCTAGNAGGNAACTTTGATGCAGCCAGNCGTGAATTTAGNAAAATANAAAANACCTCTTCATTAGCNGCACACGCGTCNTATTGCAATGCCGTTACCGCAGCAAGAAGTAATANTAAAAGTGGCATCANTTCAAATCTCAAAAAGGCGGTATCTAAAGATGNTGCTTTAAAAGAAAAAGCCCTAAATGATCTAGAGTTNNNAAANTACGCAGANGCAGTAGCGGAAGCGATCAGATAATTCTAANAATTTTAAAAAAGCTCCTCAATGGGAGCTTTTTTTTTTACTCATACCGCTATTTGAACTGGATGTTTTAATTTAGTNCCATTATTAATTGTTATCATTTGTTATGAGAGAAATTCAGTTCAGAGATGCTCTTAGAGAGGCTATGACAGAAGAAATGAGAAAAGATGAAAACATCTTTTTAATGGGAGAAGAAGTAGCTGACTATAATGGTGCCTACAAAGTAAGTCAAGGAATGCTTGATGAATTTGGTACCAAGCGGGTAATAGATACACCCATTGCTGAATTAGGATTTGCTGGCGTCGGTATTGGAGCCGCAATGAATGGGTTAAGGCCCATTATTGAATTCATGACTTTTAATTTTTCTCTTGTAGCCATTGATCAAATCATCAATGGGGCTGCTAAAATGCTATCAATGTCTGGGGGTCAATATAACGTGCCGATAGTTTTCAGAGGGCCTACAGGAAATGCCGGTCAATTAAGTTCTCAACATTCACAAAATTTTGAGAATTGGTTTGCTAACACACCTGGATTGAAGGTTGTCGTCCCCTCAAATCCGTATGATGCTAAAGGTCTTCTTAAAGCCGCTATAAAAGACAATGATCCTACTATATTTATGGAGTCTGAACTCATGTATGGTGATAAAGGATTGGTCCCAGAGGAAGAGTATATTCTAGAAATTGGTAAAGCTAATATCGTAAAAGAAGGAAAAGATGTTACCCTGGTCTCTTTCGGGAAATTCATGAAAATCGCCAACGAAGCGGCAGCCGACATGCAAAAAGAAGATGTTGATGTTGAGGTCATTGATTTAAGATCTGTCAAACCCATCGATTATGAAACCATCATTACCTCGGTAAAGAAAACAAATCGTTTGGTTTTACTTGAAGAAACATGGCCCGTTGCTTCTATTTCATCAGACATAAGTCACATCGTACAAAGAAATGCATTTGATCATTTAGACGCCCCTATTTACAGAGTTGTTAGCAAAGATTTGCCTTTACCTTACGCACCTACTTTGATTGAGGAAATATTGCCGAATGTGAAAAAAACCATAGCCGCCATCAATGCGGTTATGTATAGATAAAGTTCGATAACCAAGATCACTTCATAAAGTTGGTCAGCGCTTTGGCTCCACCCATTTTATTCATAGTCTTCATCATTTTACGCATCTGATCAAACTGCTTAAGTAACTGATTCACTTCTGTAACAGTAGTACCGCTTCCTTTTGCTATTCTAATTTTCCTACTCCCATTCATGAGCTCTGGATTAGATCGCTCTTTAGGGGTCATTGATTTAATTATGGCCTCAATAGGCTTTAAGCTATTGTCATCAATATCTACATCCTTTATTGCCTTGCCCATGCCTGGTATCATTCCAACAATATCCTTAAGACTACCCATCTTTCTGATCTGCTCCATTTGAATTAAAAAATCATCAAAACCAAACTGATTTCTTTTAATTTTTTTATTGATCCTCTGAGTTTCCTTTTCATCGAAATTTTGTTGAGCCTTTTCTACTAAGGTCAATACATCACCCATTCCCAAAATTCGCTTGGCCATACGATCAGGATAAAACTGATCCATGGCATTCATTTTTTCACCAGTAGAGATAAATTTAATTGGTTTTTCTATTTGCCTTCTTACCGATAAGGCTGCTCCTCCACGTGTATCTCCATCGAGCTTAGTAAGCACTACACCATCAAAATCAAGACGTTCATTAAATGCTTGGGCAGTATGAACTGCATCTTGGCCAGTCATAGCATCAACTACAAACAAAGTCTCAGCAGGTTTTAATTCTCTTTTGAGTCCTGCAATTTCAGCCATCATTTGTTCATCGACAGCCAAACGACCTGCAGTATCAATTATTATTGATTTTTTTCCATGAGTCTTGCCGTATTTTATAGCATTCTTAGCAATAGAATTAACGTCTTTGTTTTCTGGCTCAGCAAAGACTTCAACACCAATTTGATCACCAAGCACTTTAAGTTGATCTATTGCTGCTGGTCTATAAACATCACAAGCAACCAATAAGACTGAATGACCTTTTTTATTGATATACTGAGCCAATTTTCCCGAAAATGTAGTTTTACCAGAACCCTGAAGACCTGCAATAAGTATAATATTGGGATTACCATTTAAATTGACCGGAACACTTTCTTCACCCATCAACACAGTAAGCTCTTCGGCCACTATTTTAGTTAATAACTGACCGGGAGAAACAGAAATCAAGACATCCTGCCCCATCGCCTTTGATCTGATGGAATCAGTGACATCTTTGGCTACTTTGTAATTAACGTCCGCATCAATCAATGCCCGTCGGATCTCTTTAACTGTGGCAGCAACATTTAATTCGGTAATCCTACCTTGGCCTTTAATATTTTTAAAAGCACGATCAAGTTTGGCACTTAAATTATCAAACATATACAATAATTTGTCTTAGTTTAAAATGTAAAATTAACAATATCAGAGATATTAAAATCAATTTATATCACTTTTTGAGACATTAAATATGCACTGAAAAAAATACAGTTTTATGGACGAGAAAGAAAAATTAAGACTTCAAAATAGAGCTCAAGGCTGCTGGAGAATATTTAATAGATTTTAACGTCTTTTCATCTCCCCTTCTAAAGACCAGATACTTACCTGACACTTCTCTATAATAACAATCGGTATCTTTCTTTTCTTTATAGTGAGCAACTGTGGCACGCGCTTCCTCTATACTTTCACAGGCTTTGCTCATATTGGACCTTTGCACTTCATTGAAAAGCGCTGGGAATTTTTCGCCCAACCCAAACTCAAGAATGGCACCCGAAAGCACATACTGGATATCACANAGTGCATCTGCAATTTCTACCATATCATTTTNTTCAATGGCCTCTTTAAGCTCTTGNAATTCCTCATNAATTAANGATACCCTNAGATCACATCGNTGCTTTGAAGGAATTTGAGGTTCATTTAAAATCGGATGCTGAAAAGTTTGATGAAATCGGGCTACCTGATTGAGTGGGTCAATTTTATCCATTTATAAATTATTATTTGATTTTTTTAGATTCCTTTTTCATTATCAAAGATAAGAAAAAGACAAATCCCCCCACTATAAATGTGAGAATCAAAATCATACTGATCAATGCTTGACTACTCATTTACTTTACGAATTTATGATATAAAAAATTATTGCCTAGCAGTCCAATGATCAATACACCTATCCATTGAGTAATAATAGACGCATTACTGTAAACATCTATCATATTCCAATGCCCAGAAGCATCAAACCAAGGATAATCACTGTAACCCCTGGACATCCACCAATAAATTAAGAAAATAGCCAAAGGAATGTTTAGGGTCATACATGCTTTAAAATAGATAGAAGGAACTTTAAAATCAGAATCTAAGTCTATGAAATTCTTTTTGAATTCTGAAAATCCATATTTAGCCACAGCAAACAAAATGAATAGACCTGACACAATCAACCCTACGCCCCAAACCCAATCTTGATTTGTAAAAAAATCTAAACTGTAGGCTGAGGGAAATCCAAAAATTATAAAGAAAAAAATCACATTTTTAATCGATTTAGCACGTGAAAAGCCTAAATCACTTAGGTTTTTGATAAATAATTCTATCATAGCCAATAAAGAACTCACAGCGGCAAAGAAGAGTGCAAGAAAAAATACACTTGAAAGCAAAGCGCCACCTGTAATATTTGAAAACAAAACGGGTATTACAGTAAAGGTCAACGCCTGATTTCCACCCTGAAGATAAGTTATGGCAGCCGCTTCTGTTTGCGCCATAGCAAAGACTGCCGGTAAAATAGCCATTCCAGCCATCAATGAAGCCAAATTATTTCCAAAAGCACCCACAAAAGTGTTAAGCGTCACGTCTTCTTTATCGCTTGAATAAGAAGATATGGTCATAATCAAGCCCCACCCTGCACCGGTAGACCAAGCTGATTGTGTCAATGCCTCAATCCAAATAATCGGATTAGAAAAATGATCAAAATTAATGGCAAACATATATTCTAAGCCCATTAATCCCTTTTCCATATTCAAAGCAATAATGGCCACAATGATCAAAAGCACAAAAAGCGAAGGTATCAATATTTTATTGGCACGTTCCAATCCTTTTTGCACACCCCTAGCCAGTAATAAAGCACCTAAAATAACTATCGCAACATAGAGCAATATGGTAATCCAATTTCCATTGGATACCGAATTCCAAAATTGATGAAGATAATCTGAGTTTTCGATCAATCGTAATTTTAGAGATCGTTCATCAAATATATTTGATAATGAAAAACTAAGATAACGTAAGGCCCATGCGGTAACCACAGAATAATAAAAAGCGATACCTAGCGTACAAATGGTAATAAAAAAGCCCATGAAAGTAAAAGGTTTGCCAGCAAGCATGGTAAACGATCCGATGACTCCTTTTTTATATTTCTTGCCAATTGAAAATTCTGCCAAGAGCAAAGGAATTGACCAAATAAGTAAAAAGAAAATCCAAAGTAATAAGAAAGCGCCTCCATATTGACCCGCAAGTCTAGGGAATCGCCAAAGGTTTCCTGCTCCGATAGCCATCCCTAATGAAGCCAAAATAATACCCCATCGATTACTGAATTGTTCTACTTGTTTCACTCCTCCATTTTTTGAACTTATACTAAGGGAATTTAGCATAAATTTTTGAGACCACTTCTTAATTTCTTTTATTATAAAATTGACAATGAGTTAATCTATGAATTATGTTTTGAATTAAGATATCATCTAAGGTAGAGACAAGCCCCAAAGCAGATCATTATTATCTTAATTAAAATGTTTCGCAGTGTTAAATAATGTTAAATCATGCTATTAGATACGTATTAGTTGTAGTTACAACTAAATTAACATACGTTTGCGCCAAGTTAAAAAATGAATAAAGAAGATTTCTTTCCTCAGTTTGAAAAATTATTATTGCCGTGGCTAGGGAGAGCTATGAAATCCTTTGATTTTCATTTGGCTGATGAGTTGGCAAATGCTGGAATCGCTTTGAGCAAGCATCAAATAATACTCCTACGCATATTGAGCTTACAGGATGGAATACCACAAAATAACTTGGCCTTCATTACTGACAGAGATAAAACCTCATTGACCCGCCTCATATCAACTATGGAACGTAAAGGGCTATTGAAACGTAAAACTTGTGAATTAGACAAAAGAGTCAATAACGTTTTCATCACTCAAAAAGGATTAAAAGAAACGAAAAATGCATTTCCTGTTATCATAAATGAAATTGATAATATTCAACATAAATTAGACACTGAGGAGATTGAGACAACCATTAAAGTTTTAAAACAAATAATCACATATACCAATCGAAAAGAGCTACCGCTCACTATTCTGAAATAAAATGAGACAAATAACTATCGTAATAGGAATAATCATCTTCGTCGGATCAATCTTCGGAGCTCAAAAGATATTATCAAGTAAAAAGAGCAGGAAAATCAGAGAAAACAAACTCATTCCTTTGGCATATGTGAAAACAATTACAAATAATTCTATTCCTATCTCCATAAGAGAACAAGGCAAACTTTTTGCTAAAAAAAGAATGAATTTATTTGCTGAAGTTCAGGGAATCATGAAAGCTCGACCGAAGGAATTTAAACCAGGAATTTCATTCAAAAAAGGAGAGACCATGATTGAAATGAAGAATGATGCCTATTATGCCAATCTCCAAGCTCAAAAAAGTATACTTCAAAATTTGATAACAAGCATTTTGCCTGATTTAAGACTTGACTATCCAAATGCCTATCTCAAATGGGTCAACTACCTTAATAATTTTCAAATTGATCAACCATTGAAAAAACTGCCAGAATCGACTTCAGATCAAGAAAAATTCTTTATTACGGGTAAAAACATCTATACTACTTATTACAACACAAAAAACTTAGAATTAATATATCAAAAGCACCTTATTAAAGCTCCATTTGATGGTATTCTTACCTCTGCGCAAGTAGATCCGGGTACTGTGATCAGAACAGGCCAATTACTTGGTGAATTTATAGATCCGACAGAATATGAAATGCAGGTAGATGTTAGTAAAAATACTATTGCATCTGTCAAGGTGGGAGCACGAGTACAAGCGTATGTTCCTGATAATAAGAAAAATATTTATTCAGGAATTATCACTAGAATTAACGGGAAAATTGATCAAGAAACTCAAACCGTTAAAGTATTTATATTGCTCAAGGAATCTAGTTTAAAAGAAGGAATGTTTTTAGAAGCCGTTATTCCTATTCAAAATATTGAAAATGCATTCGAAGTGAATAGGTCACTGCTTGTAAATCACAATAAACTTTTTGTTGTTCAAGACAGCATCCTTACCCTCCTTGCTATCAAAATTTTGCATAAAGGAGAAAAAAATGTAGTAGTCGATGGACTCTCTAATGGCATGCTAATGGTTGATCGAATCATTCCTAATGCCTATCAAGGAATGAAAGTAGCACCAAACCAAGTTAAATAAGAGCCATGCGAAAAGTAATCAAATATTTTATAAACTATCCAATCGCTGGGTGGTTGATTGTCTTGGCCTTCGTAATACTCGGCTTGGCCGGTATTAACAATTTAAAATCTTCTTTTTTTCCACTCATTGAGAGTCGTAATATTTCCATCAATGTATATTTTCCTGGAGCTTCGCCCCAAGAAATGGAAGAAGGTATTGTTCTAAAAATCGAAGATAACCTCAAAGGAATTGTTGGAATAGACAGATTCACCTCCACTTCCAAAGAAAATTCTGCCAATATAATCATAGAGGTTCTTAAAGGTTACAATATTGATGCTACTCTCTCTGATGTTAAAAATGCAGTAAATAAGATTCCTTCATTTCCATCAAATATGGAGCCTCCTATAATTGCCAAACAAATATTTAGATCAGATGCGATCAGTATTGTTCTGAGTGGAGAGAATATTCCTCTAATGACTTTAAAGTCATTTGGGAGACAAGTAGAAGATGACTTAAGAAGTTTTGAAGGGATTTCACAAATCACAGTCACAGGTTACCCTGAAGAAGAAATAGAAATTGCACTAAACGAAGACAGAATGCGTGCTTACAAATTGACTTTTCCAGAAGTAGCAGCTGCCATCACATCCACTAATATATTAGTCACTGGAGGTTCGATTAAAACCTCACAAGAGGAATACCTCATTCGAGTAAGCAATAGAAAGTATTACGGTACTGAATTTGATCAAATCATTTTAAAAAGCAATGAAAATGGTAAACTTATCAGACTACAAGATGTGGCAATTATTACAGATAAATGGTCTGAATCACCTGATAGATCCTACTTTAACGGAAAACCCTCTGTTCAGTTAAATATACAGGCAACAATTTCTGAGGATTTAGTAGATGTCGCTGAAAAAGTAAGAGGGTATGTAACGCAATTTAATGAGCTGAACGATAATCTTCAATTAGATATTATCAGTGACCGATCCGTAGTTGTTGTTCAACGGATTAATTTATTGTTAAAAAATGCACTTCAAGGAATTGTTCTTGTCCTGATTTTTTTAGCTCTTTTCCTCAAGCCAAGATTGGCTTTTTGGGTAGCATTCGGATTACCTTTTGCCTTCTTAGGTATGTTTATTTTTGCAGGATTTTTCAACGTTACGATTAATGTTGTTTCATTATTCGGCATGATCATCGTAATAGGTATTCTAGTTGATGATGGTATTGTAATTTCTGAAAACATCTACCATCACTACGAGAAGGGCAAATCTAGAATGCAAGCAGCAATCGATGGCACATTGGAAGTGTTGCCCGCCATCACTTCAGCCATTCTTACCACCTTAGTAGCGTTTTCTTCATTTTTCTTTTTAGAAGGTAGAATTGGGGAATTCTTTGGAGAAACAGCTACAATTGTTATTCTCACCTTGGGACTCTCACTGATTGAAGCTTTGATCATCCTGCCCTCTCACATATCACACTCGAAATCTTTGACCAAGGCCCAAAAAACTTACTGGTTTAATGCCTATTCCGACAAAATGATGTCTTGGATGCGTGATAAGATCTACGCCCCTACTTTAGAATTTTATCTTCAAAATAAGGTCTTGGGTTTCGGTATCACCTTTGCTTTACTCATACTGACTATTGGCTCAATGGGAGGTGGGATAATTAAATTTTCATTTTTCCCCCAAATCGCCAGCGATCGTCTTGCCATTAACCTAAAAATGCCCCAAGGAACTAATGAATCTGTAGCTGACTCTATCATTGCACACATCGAAAATCAAGCTTGGCTAGTAAATGATTCTTTGTCAGAAATGCAGACAGGAAAATTATCTGTAATCCAAAATATCATCCGTCGCGTTGGACCTGGAACATCTGCAGCATCTCTGACCATCAATTTGCTGGCAGGAGAAGCTCGTGATTCACCTGCTTATACAATCTCAGCTGCAATCAACAAGAAAGTAGGAAAAGTCGATGGTGCAGAAACTTTAATTTACGGATCTGGAAATTATTTTGGAGGTAAACCGGTATCAGTATCTCTTTTGAGTAATAATATCGAAGAACTAAAACAAGCCAAACTTCTTGTAAAAGATTATTTAAAACAAAATATTTTACTCAAGGATATTGAAGATAATGATCCTGCAGGTATAAAAGAAATAAAGCTTGAACTAAAGGAAAATGGATATGCGATGGGGTTTAGACTCAATACTCTAATCAATCAAGTGCGATCGGGGTTCTTTGGGTATCAAGCCCAGCGCTTTCAAAGAAGACGAGATGAAATAAAAGTTTGGATACGTTATGATAAAGAAACACGATCTTCAATTACCAGTCTTGAAGAAATGCGGGTGGTAAGTCCAAAGGGTGTTCGTGTACCTCTAAGAGAAATTGCTAATTATGAAATACAAAGAGGTGAAATCTCAATTAACCATCTTGATGGAAATAGAGAAATAAGATTGGATGCGGATCTCAAAAATCCAAAAACAAGTGCTACAGAAATTGTGCAAGAAATTAAAACCGAAATACTACCGATTCTCAAAACACAATTCCCAAGTGTAACTGCTTCATTTGACGGTCAAAGTAGAGAGGCAAACAAAACAACTACATCCGCCGCTGCGACAATGCCTATAGTTCTATTTATGATTTTTGCAATTATTGCATTTACTTACCGCTCTGTAAGCCAACCACTTATTCTTTTAGTAATGATTCCTTTCAGTCTGATTGGAGTAGCCTGGGGGCATTGGCTTCACGGTTATCCTATTAATATTTCTTCTTTTCTAGGAATCATTGCACTAATAGGAATTGTCGTAAATGATGGTTTGGTACTGATAGGAAAATTCAACACCAATTTAAGGTCAGGAATGAAATTTAATGATTCACTCATAGTTGCGGGGAAATCTCGCTTTCGTCCAATTTTTCTAACATCCATCACAACAATAGCAGGTTTAGGACCACTAATTTTTGAAAAAAGCTTACAAGCCCAATTCCTTATTCCAATGGCTGTGTCCATAGCATACGGAATTTTAGCTGCTACCCTTCTCACCTTGGTATTTTTACCAATGATGCTTGCCGTCGGAAATTCGGTAAAAGTATGGGCATTATGGTTTTGGACGGGAACCAAGCCAACAAAAGAATCTGTGGAGCGTGCTGTTAAAGACTTAAATGTTATTTATGAATAAACTCAAAATATTATCTCTCATTGCTATTTGCTTGAATCTTTACTTTCAAGGAATAGGACAAGAACTACTCACCAAGGATCTTGCAGTGGAGATTGCCCTGGAAAATAATTTCGAAATAAAAGCAGCGAATAATATGAAAAAAATTGCTGAAAATAACGCTGCAATAACGAACAGTGATTTTTTACCTTCATTGTCAGGAAGTGCCGGTTCTACCTTTGCATCGACCAACTCAAAAAATAAATTTCAAGATAACAGAGTTGTAAGCGTTTCAGGAGTTGAAACCGTCAGTTACAATGCTAGTTTAGCCTTAAATTATACTCTATTTAATGGATTTGGTAGAAAATATAATTACGAAAAGTTGCAAGAAAATTATAATTTAACGGCACTCCAAGCAAGAAAAGTAATTGAGAATACGCTCTACAATATTTTCTTTGCTTACTATGAAATTGCAAGACTCACTCAAGATCAATTAAATCAAAATAGATCTCTAACTATCTCAAAAGAACGCTTAAACAAAGCTACTTTTAGTTTTGAATATGGTCAGAGTACCAAATTAGATGTATTAAATGCAGAGGTAGATTTCAATAATGACAGCATCAATTACCTTAACATCAGCCAATCATTGAAAACTGAAAAAAACAACCTTAATCTTTTATTAGGAAGAAGTATAGACACGGATTTTGAAGTAGATACTACTCTTTCTTTTTATGAAAATCTAGTATTCGAGGTATTATCAGATAAGGCGCATTCAAATAATGTAGAGGTGCTCGAGCAAAACAGCAATCTTCGAAATGCAAAAACAAATATTAAAATTTCATCTGCCGCGATTATTCCAAGTGTAGGACTGAGTACACGTTATAATTGGGAGAATAATGACTTTGGACCCGTTGGATTTCTTGCTACTCGCCAATCAGATGGCTTGAACATTGGGGCCTCAATTTCATGGAATCTCTGGGATGGAGGTAAGTCACATACTGTCAGACAAAATGCTAAAATAGCTCTAGAAAATGAATCTATTTCAGTCGATCAAACTTTGCTAAATCTTAATCGCAATTTGAACAATGCATGGACCAGTTATAAAACAGCATTATTTATCATGAAGGCTCAAAATAAAAATTTAGAGACGAATCAGCGTAATTTTGAACGTACCAAAGAGCAATACAACCTTGGACAAATTACTTCGATAGTTTTTAGACAAGCCCAGCTTAATTTACTGAACGCCCAGGTCAACTATAATGGTGCGCGTTACAGTGCAAAAAAATCTGAGCTGGGTCTACTTCAGTTGAGTGGAGATCTTTTACAGGCGAATTTCTGACAAACAACTATTTTGCCCTTTTTGAAACTACTAGATAAAAATAAGTCAAAATAATCGTTAAAATCAGTAGACCAAGTAAACTCCCCCCCAATGGATTATCGCTGATGGAAAAATCCCATTGAACCGCTGTTAATACTGCAATTAAAATTCCTATCAAGGCCTCACCAGTGATGAGTCCCGACGCCATTAATAAACCTGTATTTTTGGCTTGATCCACAGAAGTGGAATTTTTAGCTCTTTGATATCCCCGCTCAAGTAGCCAAGCAATCAGTCCTCCTATAAATATAGAAGAATCAAGTTCAAAGGGAAGATATAAACCAACAGCAACCGCCAAAACGGGCATCTTAAAAATACTTTTTTTTCGTTTAAAATATTCATCTGCTAGAATGATTAAAACTCCAATAACACCACCCAAAATAATGATGTCCCAAGGTAAATTATCACCAAAAATACCCGAAGCAACACTCATCATTAGGGTAGCTTGGGGTGCTGAGAGGGGATTGGGATTTAGTAGCGTAGGAATACCTATTCCCTTAGATGCCAACAATAAATTTAAAATGGGTGCGATGAATAAAGCCCCTGAAACAACCCCGACTATTTGCATAATCTGCTGATTTCTTGGAGTTGAACCTAAAATATGACCTGCTTTCAAATCTTGCATATTGTCCCCTGCAATGGCTGCTGCACAACAAACGATAGCTCCTACTAAAATCGCTCCCGCTGCTCCCTTTGCCGGTGCACTTGTACCCATTATTAATAATAATAATAAAGCAGTAGTCAATATAGTTGCTATTGTGACCCCTGAAATAGGGTTATTTGAAGAGCCTACCAGTCCTGCCATATAACCGGCTACAGCAGAAAATAAAAAACCTGCGACGATCATAATCAAAGACATGAATAAGGTGATCGGAATATCTTTTATAATAGTCAGATAAATGAAAAATATGGGTACTGTCATCACTCCTATTCCAATCATTACCCATGACATCGAGGTATCTAATTCAGTTCTGGAAGCAGTTGAAAGGATTTTTCTCCCTTTTTTAAAAGCTTCAACAGCCGACTCAAATGATTGTCCAAGTGCGGATCGTAATCCTACTAATGCCCACAATCCTCCTACAATCATCGCACCTACACCCAAATATCTAATATGAGAGCTCCATATCTCTCCACCTATTTGAACCGTTGAGAGCTCCTCAGGAGCACCTCTTAACAATATATACAGAGGGATACCCACATACCAACTGATCACTCCACCTAAAAAGACTAAAAAAGAAATATTTAACCCCACTATATAGCCCACAGCCACAAGTGCTGGGGATAAATTTAAGCTGAAATAAAGATAATAGCGTTCTTTGAGAAATAACGCCTTCTCAAAGAGACCACTCCATAGATTAAGTGCCTCAAAACCAAACTTATAAAGACCGCCTAATAAACTGCCAATAATTAAATATTTAACCGAACCTCCACCCTTTTCACCCGTTTTGAGAACTTCTGCCGTAGCAATACCCTCTGGGAAAGTAAGCTTTTCTTTAACAATAAGTGCTTTTCTTAAGGGAATCGTAAATAAAACTCCCAAAACTCCACCGCATATCGCAATCAATGTAGTTTCTAGATAATTAAAAGACTTCCAATAACCCATGATGACCAAAGCAGGTAGGGTGAAAATAATCCCTGCAGCTAAAGACTCTCCGGCTGATGCCGAAGTTTGAATCAAGTTATTTTCAAGAATATTTGAATTTTTAAATGTCTTTAAAACAGCCATCGAGATGACTGCAGCTGGAATAGATGCAGATACTGTCAATCCAGAAAAAAGTCCAAAATAAGCATTTGCTGTACCTAAAATAACAGACAGTGTGGCCCCAATAATTATAGACTTCAAGGTTAACTCATTGAGTTTTTTTTTCGGTGAAATATAGGGTTTACTCATGATTTTTCTCTACTAAAATGAAGGGAAGTTAAAAAAAGGAAAAATGAACCCTCTCTAAGACTTTAAAATTACCACTTTATCTCAAAATACTCATAAAGAAATCAATTCGACCTTTTAACCCACTGAGCCATTAATCGGATAGACTCTTTGAGGTAGGGATCTTTACTGATTTTTACCCTATCTGACTCTCCGAAAGAAAGTTCTGTTTTAACTAATTCTTCATCTAGATTTTTTGATGATTCATTAACTTCGGCTTCTCTCTGACGCATCGATAAATTTAATGATATAGACTTATCTTTATTTGCTGCTCTCTGTTCATTAATATCATTAACCAAATCAATCAATTGTCTGTCTTCTGCTAAATGCTTTTGATATCCATAATATAGATCATCGAGAAGATCCGACGAAACATCATTAGTAGATGAAAAATTAGAAGAGACTATCTCATCCCAAGGTAAAGCTGACGGACTTGAACTTTCCCCTACTTCGTCCGATGTGAAATAAGAAGGGAAAGCAATGTCCGGTCTCACTCCGGTACGCTGAGTACTGCTTCCAGAAGCTCTATAAAATTTTGCTAAGGTCATTTTGAGTTGACCAAGGCTAATTTCTTTACTTTTAACTTTATCCCTCAAAATTTTCAATTCATCATTATTCGAAAATTGATTGACAGAAATCAACCGATTGAGATAGTTTAACACAGGACGTTCCAAGCCCAATAAGCTTTGAACGGTACCCTTTCCAAAACTATTTTCACCAAAAACAACACCTCTTTTGTAATCCTGAATGGCTGCTGCAAATATCTCAGAAGCACTGGCACTATATCTGTTTTCCAAAACAGCCAAAGGACCACTATACAGAACTCTAGGGTTATTATCTGACAAAATATCTATGCTTTTATCTGTATTTCTAACTTGTACTACAGGGCCTGAAGGGATGAATAAACCAGTCAAATCAATCGCTTCATCCAATGATCCCCCTCCATTATACCTAAGATCAATAACCAAAGCATCCATTTCCAACTTGTTGAGACTATCCAACAAAATACTCACATCTCGAGTCGTACTTTTGTAATTTTGAATACCTGCACTTCGTTCTTCAAAATCAATATAAAAACTAGGCAGCGTAATTACTCCAACGCGATAGTTCAATTCATCTTCAGAATAAGAAATAATTTCTCCTTTGGCTGATTCATCTTCTAATTTTATCTTTTCCCGGATCATCCGAACCGTATCAGGCAATGCTGTCAAATCACCCTTACTCAAGGTCTGAAGCCTAACTACCGTTCCCTTAGGCCCTCTGATTTTTTGAACTACTTCATCTAATCTCCAACCCACTACATCAACAAATTCACCATCATCTCCCTGAGCAACGGCTATGACTTTGTCTTTTTCGAAAATCCGCTTACTTTTGAACGCAGGACCTCCTGGTACGACTGAAACAATTTGTGTATAGTCAAGCTGCTGTCCTAATACCGCGCCAATACCTTCTAAAGACAAACTCATATTGATTTGGAAATTGTCTGAGGTAATGGGTGAAAAATAACTCGTATGAGGGTCATAGGCAGAGGTTAAAGCATTTAAATAAACTTGAAAAACATCTTCACTTTTATTTTGATACAATGATTTGATCCGTCGCTTGTTTCGATCTAGTAATATTTCCTTCACTTCATACCAGTCTTTTTTGGCCAGCAGTAAGTTCAAAGCACGACTCTTTACAATCAGACGCCATCGCTCATTGAGTTCTTCCGTACTACTGGCCCAATTTATTTTATCAAAATCTAAATCATAGTACTCCTCTTTTTCATAATCAAACCCTTTTTCTAACACTTCAGGAATACGCGCATACTGATCTAATACCCTTGATTGGTAGAGATTGAATAATTGGAATCCAAAATCTAATTTTTGTGCCGATAATTCATCATCTAATTGAAACTTATACTTTTCAAAATAATCAAGATCTGACTGCAAGAAAAAAACTTTTGAGGGGTCTAAATCATCAATGTAATTAGCAAAAACTACGGCAGAAAGCGAATCATTTAACTTTAATTTTCGATAATGGTATTTTTCGAGGTATGCATAGGTAATAAATAAAGCTTTCGAATGCTCTGGCAAAGGTACTAATGTATTAAGTGTTTCCTGTACCGGAGGTTTTTCTTGAGCATTAACACTCGCCAAAATCAATATTAAACTTCCTAAATAAATAAATAATCTTATCTGCATCAAAAAATAATTTAAAGTTGATTGTTGTCAAAAATTTTATGTTTTTGCTTATTCCAAACTAAAGCGGCTGCTCCCAAAATTGCAGCGTTTTTATCTATCATTCCAGAGGGTAATAGCTTTACTTTTCCTTTGTAATGAGGTATGAGATTCTCTTCAAGATGTCGCTGGGTAGGCTCAAAAATCCATTTCCCTGATTTAGCCAATCCTCCCAATAAGAAAATAGCCTCAGGATGCGAAAATGCAACGAAATTGGCCAATTGCTCTCCCAAAATTTTACCTGTCATTTCAAAAGCTGCACAAGCAATTTTATCACCATTCTCTGCCGCTCGAGTTATAACTTCACCATTTAAGTTATTAAAAGAATAATTTCTTAGTTCGCTATCAGAAATGGAATCTGAGAGTAATTCAAAAATGGTTCTTTTTATTCCTGTTGATGAAACATAAGCCTCAAGTCCCCCTTTAATACCCAAACCGTCTAATCTACCTTTTTTATCAATGGAAATATGACCCAATTCTCCAGCCATAGAATCATGTCCATAAATCAATTCCCCGTTAGCATAGATTCCTGATCCCAAACCTGTACCCAATGTGATAACCATAAAATCACGCATCATTTTAGCATCTCCGTAAACTACCTCACCGATAGCTGCTGCATTGGCATCATTTGTCATATAAACTGGCATATTAAAATGAGCCTTTGCTTTACTCACAAATGGAATGATTCCTTTCCATTCTAAATTAGAAGCATGCTCAATAGTCCCGCGATAATAATTAGCATTTGGAGCACCAATACCTAGGCCCATCATCTCGAAAGCAAAAGAAAGTTGTTTTGCTAAGTGTTGAATTTTTGAGGCCAACACCGATATAAAATTATCTACCGTCGTATAGCCCCGAGTTGGGAAATCTAAATGGGCATACAATTCACCTTCCTCATCGACTAAGCCTACCTTAGTCAAGGTGCCACCAATATCAACCCCTGCTGCTAATTTTTTTGACATTTTATTCTTATTCATTAAAATTAAGTTGCAATATGCTAATTGTTTACAAAATTAGGAATTGAAAAAAAGGCAAATTATTGTTTTTAGCAAAAATTATGACAAATACTGGGTATAATTATAAAAAGATTATAAAATCCTCATTCTCAAAAAGCCTTAGCCTCAAGGAATCCAATATTGTCAAACAATTCCTTACAAGCTAATCTCCTTTTTACCAACTAACAAGAAATTACCTCGAACTTTATGTGCTTTTAAAGGAGAAAAATAGATATATTGTTAAACAAACCTACTCATGTCAACTGATCCCCGAAATACTTTTTCAAACCGCCTTTATTCGTTAGACGCCTTACGCGGATTTGATATGTTTTGGATTATGGGTGCGGAATACATTATTCATGCACTCCACCAAGTAAATCAAAATTCAGTATGGGCAACCTTGTCAAATCAAATGATACACCCTGATTGGAATGGATTCACTTTTTATGATTTGATTTTTCCATTATTTCTTTTCATAGCCGGTTTAGCATCCCCCTACTCGGTAATAAAAGAACTCGAATCAGGAAGATCGAAAAATCAAATAGTTTTTAAAATCATCAAAAGAACTATCATACTCGTTTTACTTGGTCTAGTTGTAAACCAAGGAATTCATGTCATGCCCGTATCAGAAGTTAGATTTGGCAGTGTACTCGGTAGGATTGGTGTTGCTTATATGTTTGCTAATCTAATTTTCATTTACAGTAAAAGAGAATGGATGAATTACCTCTGGTTTACAGGGTTGTTGATTGGCTATTATTTGCTACTTAAATTTACTTCGGCACCAGGTTTTCCAACAGGAGATCTTACGCAAGAAGGAAACTTTGCCTCTTATATAGATCGCCTAATAATGCCCGGAAAATTGTATTTAGGCAACCATGACCCCGAGGGATTGGCCTCATCCATACCAGCTATCAGTACAGGTATTTTAGGTATTTTAGTAGGAAGTTATATAAAAAATAATGCATCAAGTGATACGCATAAATGTCTTAAGCTAGCTATTATTGGAATCGTTTTTATTTTAATCAGTCTTATTTGGAACATCGATTTCCCCATAAACAAAAATCTTTGGAGCAGTTCATTTGTAATGCTCACAGGTGGTCTCAGCATTTTACTCTTCTCTCTATTCTACTACATTATTGATGTCAAAGGCTATCGAAAATGGGCTTACTTCTTCAAAATTATCGGTGTAAACTCTATACTCATCTACATATCAGACATTTTTATTGACTGGCAATACGCTACCCAAGGATTGTTTGGCTGGGTAGGCGAGTTGACTGGAAACCATTTTAATGTTGTCGTTATGTCTATATTGTACTTGGGAGTAAAATGGGGATTCCTCAATATTCTCTACAAAAAGAAAATTTTCTTCAAAGTATAAAAAATCATCAATATCTTTAATCTATCAAAGATAAAAAAGACCACCCGACAACTCTTTACTTCAACAATGCCAAATCTCAAGCTGAAAAAGACGCAATGACATAGAAGTTTAAGGCTAATAAAGATTAAGATAAAAAGGACTCTACGACAATTGAAATATTAAGTAATTTTGAAATTGGACAATTTAATCGTGCATCTTCCACCAAATCATTAAAAGTTTCTTGATCAATTCCAGGTACTTTCGCTTTGACCACTAGTCGAGACTCATTGATCAGAAAATTTTCCATTTTTATCCCACATTGGACGTCAAGTCTGGTTGGAGGAAAATCATGCTCTGATAAATTAAAACTTAACTTCATGGAAAAACAAGCTGCGTGGGCGACAGCAATCAATTCCTCAGGACTTCCACCTGGAACACCTTCGAATCTTGATTTTGATGTATACTTAACATCTTTTAATAAATTACTTTCTGTGGACATCATTCCATGCCCATCCAGTCCGTTTCCATGCCAAATGGCCATTGCATTTTTAATCATATCTTATGTGGTTTGAATTTAAAATTAAATAATTCAAATACAATAAATAAGGAACAGAAAATAAAATTTAATAATATTAAAATTCGAGTTTGATATTTAACCATATCGCTCACTTACTGTTAATCAAAACGATAGGATTTATTCATAATCGGTGAAAAATTATGATCATAAGATCTGCAATACAATTTTATAAACCTGTTAATCAGCTTTCGAAAAAATTCGGTTTTATTTTTTGAATCTTAATGCAATAATTGTTTGGAATAAGCTTTCCCACCTTATTATAACATTTCAACACAAAAAAAATTGCCTATCTTTAGCACACTTAAAGAAGTCTAAAATACTAACTGTTTCAATAATGGAAAGTCCTAAAACCCTCTCTAAAATAATTATTATAGCGCTACTGACCGGATTGATTTACTCATGTGTACAAAATAACGAGGTAATGATCGAAGTTACATATGATCCTACATTAGGTACGGAGGGTTTTGATGGAAGGCTTTTGGTTATGATTACTAAGGATACTGTTACTGAACCTCGATTTCAAATTAATGATTCAGATCAAACTGGAATTATAATAGGCAAAGACGTTCAGCAGTGGAATCCGAATACATCAGAGTCTTTCAGCGAACATACCCTTGCTTATCCCATAGAAACAATTGGGGATCTTAAGACCGGTGAATACTTTATTCAAGCACTTCTTCATAAATATGAAACTTTTCAATTAGCAAATGGTCATACCGTGCAGCTACCCATGGATCAAGGCGAGGGACAACATTGGAATATAAGTCCAAAAAATATTTATAGTAAACCCATCAAATTCAGTATAGATAAAAAAGGTGGTCACGTTCAAATATCCCTGACCGAAGAAATACCACCCATAGCCCCTGTTGAAGATTCTGAATATATCAAACATGTTAAAATTAAGAGTGAATTACTCTCTCAATTTTGGGGCAGACCAATGTACCTACAGGCCAACGTATTGATACCCAAAAACTTTTCGAAAAATAATACTACTCGCTATCCATTAATGGTTTTTCACGGACACTTTCCAAAAACCATAGGTGGGTTTAGAACCAAACCACCTTCCGCCCCAAAAAAAGATACCGTATATAGCACTCGATTTGGCATTACAGGCTATCAATATATTCAAGAAAAAGAGGCCTACGACTTTTATCAAAAATGGATATCAAAAGATTTTCCTCGTTTTTTAGTCCTTGAGATACAGCACCAAAATCCCTACTATGATGATTCATATGCAGTAAACTCTGCTAACCTTGGGCCATACGGAGATGCCATCACTTATGAACTAATTCCTCACATTGAAAAACTATTTAACGGCGTAGGTAAAAGCTGGGGACGTTTCCTTTATGGAGGTTCCACTGGCGGTTGGGAGGCTTTGGCGGCACAAGTGTTTTATCCCAAAGAATACAATGGGTGTTTTGCAGCCTGCCCTGACCCAATTGACTTTAGGGCCTACACTGTAGTAGATATCTACAAAGATGATAACGCCTATTATACTGAGGGAGCATTCAAACAAACCTTAAGAGCAGGTAAGCGTGATGGAAAAGGACATCTTCAAGCCTATTTAAAAGATATGAACCGACGTGAGCATATTCTAGGCAACAAAAGCCGTTCTGGTGACCAATGGGACATNTGGCAAGCTGTCTATTCACCGGTTGGTACAGANGGATATCCAAAACCTATTTGGAACAAACTCACTGGAAAAATTGATCGGGAAGTAGCNAATTATTGGAAAGAAAATTATGATTTACGTTATATCATGGAAAGAGATTGGGATCAAATGGGACATGATCTTAAAGGAAAAGTACATATCTATTGTGGTGATATGGATAACTACTATCTCAATAATGCGGTAGTTTTGACAGAAAAATTCTTAGAGAGTACTACTCAACCCTATTACGGTGGTGAGATAGATTATGGTAACAACCAAGAACACTGCTGGAATGGAGATCAAGAAAACCCAAATTACCTCTCTCGACTTCGCTATAACACTCTCTATCTAGACAAAATAAAAGGTCGGTTAAAGGCAACTGCCCCCAAAATACATCACCTCAAAAATTGGGGACTTTAGAAAAAATCATAAATCCCTAAAGGGGACACAATTGCATACTGACATTGTGATTTAAAGTGAAAATAGGTGCTATTTAAAGGCAATAATAAATACTTAAAAATTCCCAGTCCATTGTATTGCATTTGTAAGCAATTGCTGGAAATTATTATGTTTGAAGGTGATTGGTGAATGTCCCAATGCCGAATAAAAAACTTTACCCTTTTTTTGCTGATGAAACCATACAATAGGGTGATCTTGCCCCATACCCCAATTTTTATCCTTAATTAAAAAACTAATATTCCCACTTAAATTATAAGTAGTTTCATCTACTGTATAGAGTATTGAACTAGTTTGAGCTCTCGGGTTATCATAAAAACAATACCATTCATCAGCCAAACCAAAAGTGTCTAGTAAGCCTTCAAACAACTGATGGTGCTCAGCATCCATCTCTAAATATAACATCGCCGTATCTAAGTCTCGACCTATATTATGATGAGAAAAATGAGCTTGAAGCACCTCATCTTCATACCATTCCCATTGATGAGAATCATCTCCTGCTGCATGAATACCTATAAATCCCCCACCCCTCTCAATCCAGTCTTTAAAAATAATCCGCTGATCATCTGTCAGGACTTTTCCACTGGTATTATTCCAGATCACTACTTGAAAAAGAGCCAATTGCTCTTCATTAAAAATGCCAGCATCTTCCGTCATAAAAATTTTCCATCCATTTTTGTTACCCAATTGCCTATAAACCGAAAATGATGCTTCAATCGCTTCAGAATGCCTAAATCCATTAGCTTTTGAAAAGATCAATATAGATTTTTCTCCTAAACCAGCTGGTAATTCAATTGGCTCAGTTTGGTAAAAGTTAATTCCACGTTTTGCCTTATAAATGAAGATCCCTATGAATAAAGAAATGCTTACAAAAACTCCCAAGAAACCGTAAAAAAGATATTTTAATATTTTTTTCATGCCAACCGAGTGGTAAATGAGCGAAGTCTAAGAATTAAGCCACTTTCGTACATTTCTCATAAATGAAACATACTATCATTTGTTTTTTATACTCAAATATAGATAACTATAAACTTGAATAGAGATATGAAATGAATGGATTTATTAAAACATCCTAGCATTTACTCGAGAGAGATTTGCTAATTTTAGTTTGCACCAATAACATACAAATTAAAATGTTTGAGGGTTACTGAAATTAGCAAATCTCGCTAATTGCAACCAATTGTTGAAATCCATAGAATCCAAATAGAATCAACGAAAAGCTTAATTGATTTGAAAAACCCTTATATAATCTATCACCATGTATTGCGGTAATACGGTTGATATGTTTGGATTCCCTGGCCAACTTCCTCCAACAGCAATATTTAATATAAACCAAAAGGGCTGATTGAATTCACTCATATAGGGAGAAGTAATATCTATTCTATTAAAAACTTTGTCATCACGTAGCCATGTAATTTTCGTCTCATCCCATTCAATTGAAAAAACATGAAATTCATCATTGTAAATACCTTCACTCAATATTGATGAAGTTCCATAATCAGCCTTAAAACCATTATCTTGCCAATGTACGGTACCGTGAATTGTATTATCTCTTCCGTTAGCATTTCCTCCAATAAGCTCCATAATGTCTATCTCTCCACAATGCGGCCAACCTACCTGATTATGATTAGCACCCAACATCCACAGTGCAGGCCAAAGTCCTTGACCATAGGGTAGATTGGCTCTTATATCTATTCTACCATATTTAAATACTTGCTTACCTTGAGATATTAGTTTAGACGAAGTGTAGCTTCTACCACTGCGTTGCTCTTTTAATGCTTCTATTACTAAGTAATTATTCGCAACGATGTAGGCATTGTCCTCAGTATAATATTGAAGTTCAGCATTACCCCATCCACAAAGAGAAGGACAACCATCTCCATTTTGAAAAGTCCAGTTGTCTGCATTTATAGCCGTTTGATCAAACTCATCTTGCCAAACCAGAGACATACCTTCGTAAGTTAAAGGAGTTTCATAACCTTTCTCAGGAATCACTAAGATTCCTGCAGTTGAATTGTCAACATCATCATTTAGAATACTTATTTTCATTGTGTCTTGAACAATCATAGCATTATCAGCATAAGGAAAATAGAGATAAAATTCTTCATCACTTTCAATCCCTTGATCTCCTAAAATTTCAAGTGCAATGAACTGTTCTGTTTCACCGATCTCAAAAGTTGCACGTTTGTTTTGCAAGGTGATGTAATCTTTATCTGGCATTGCAGTACCAGATAAGGTTTCGTAGTCAATGACTACAGTTTCAAGTGAGGGCTTATTCAAACTAAGTCGGACTTGCACCTCTTGATCTATATTTGATTCAATAAAAAGTGTATCATCAAAAGTTAAAGCAGATAGGTTAACTATCGAAGTAGTTATATCAGAACAACAGAATAATTGGAGCATTAGAATGCTCAAGGGAAAAAGGAAAAAAGATTTTATCATAAAAAGGGCAAATAAAAGGACATTGAGCCATACGCTCAATGTCCAAATTTAATTGATTGAAATGAACTATTGTACCGGTGATGTCAACCAGTAATTCCAATAAGCACTACCGTCTCCTGCAGCACTATAGTCAACGCCAATATGCATTCTATTGTTGATAGGCCCATCATAGAAGTTAATTATCTCATAAGTGATAGTCGTGTCTATAGGCGAAGTTTGCTCCGTTCCTGCTCCTCCTTTAAAGAAGCCTATATATGCTCCATTACCAGTAACGGAAATAGTTGGTAAACTTGTTTCGGAACCTTCTTCAAATGTGTAGGTAAAAGCACCTCCTCCCCAAGCAGTTAAATTATTTGGTATATCTCCTACTGCCACGCAGCCACTGGTAGATACACTGTCCATAGAGTTTTCAAGCAGTACACCATCACCAACATTAATAACAAATCCACCCGTATCATCAAAAGTAAATGTATCGTCAAATAAACATGGTGCTCCATCTACCCAAGCCTGATCAGCTGTAAAATAATCTCCTCGACCAATACCAGGGCCAACAGCAATTACCCCTGGTCTTTCCCATAAGGTCCAATCTTTACCTACCAAATCAGAAGTGATAACATTTGGCAGACAATCTAAACACGACTCCCAACAAACCACTCCATAGATAATTGATGCTCCTGAAACAGCCAAAGTCCTATTAGTGTAGATATCGGTAGTCAAAGTGCAATCAGAGCCTTCAGTCAATGTCTCCTGATCATTGACATCCGTTGCAAACTTAAACTCGTAATCACCATTAGCCAAAGTCATAGTTGTATGTCGTCAAATAAAAGTGGACTTTTTCAGATATAAATTAAGCGAGTGTTGATACTAATTTAAATAATTAATTTGATTCTGCTTT
>NZHT01000107.1 GCA_002691385.1 Flammeovirgaceae bacterium
AAATAATGCTCATTTTCTAAGATCTGCTGCATGGTCATCATGGTTTGTGTGTCATCTACACTTTTTGATAAAAAGCCTTCTTGATATTGTTTTTGTGTCGTACTGTCAAAATCCACTCTACCTGTTTTTTCAAAAGCATCCGACCATTTTTTTATTTTTTGAGTATCCTCTCCAACACAAAAATATAAATACCGCCAAAAGTTTATGGGCACCAATATATCTATGGCAGAAGATAAGGTTTTAACAATGGGTTGCTTTGAAAAAACCCCTTTGCTGAAAATACGATGTAGGCAAGCATTTTGATTATTAGCAATTAATAAATTTTTAATGGGTAAGCCCATCTTTCTTGCCAAGCCCCCGGCACATAAATTGCCAAATCCACCAGAAGGTACTGAGAAATTTACGGGATCTCCAACTCTTGATACGATCTGTAAATAGCCATAAAAATAGTGTACCGTTTGTATCAGAACTCTACCCCAATTTAAGGAGTTGACACTAGATAATTTAAGTTTATTTTTGAATTCTTGTTGAGCATATAATTGATTAATAACTACATCAAGATCATCACCACCTTCTGGGCAGTTGGCAACTCCTACCGGATGAATGTTTGTATGTGGCAACGTAGTCATTTGGCGCTCTTGTTCTGCTGTGATTAAATCCTTGGGATAAAGAATCCATCCGTCGAGTTGAGATTTACCTGCGATGAAGTAGGCCGCAGCAGGTCCGGTATCACCTGTTGTAGCTACGATAATTGATAGCCGCTCCTTTTTTCTTAAAAGAAAAAAATTCACAAGATTAACCATAAATGACATACCTACATCTTTAAAAGAGAGGGTTGGGCCATAAAATAATTCCATCATGTAAGTATTATTTCTTGACTTTAAATGATAAAGAGGGGCTACTTCTTTTTTTTCAAAGATGTCATATGAGTGATCCAGTAATTCCTGTAACTCATCGTATGATATGACGGATCTATCTACAAATAGAGAGATGATTTGGAAGGCCAATTGTTTGTATGATAATGTTTTCCATGCTGTCAGCTGCTCATGATTGATTTTTGGTAGATATTCGGGTACATAAAGACCTCCATCTATGGCATAACCATCAAGTATAGCTTGTTCAAAGCTGACTTTTGATCCACCCCCCTTATTACTCCAATAATTCATTATTCTTGGTTTGTTGATATTTGAGGAAAACAGATTTAGCTATCATGATGTCCTGAACAGCAACGCCCGTGAGATCTACCACTGTAAGTTGGTCATCAGAGGATCGTTGTAATTTAGGGTCTTGAATTGCCTTACCGAGTTCGATTACATTTTTAGGAGAAAGTACACCTAATTTTACGGCTTGAAAGACTTCACCCCGGGAGGCTGATTGAGATAGACTGTCGACCACAACGAGATCTGCATGGGCAAGAATTTTTCCAGCAAGTTCTTGTTTAGTACCCGTGTCAGATCCTATGGCTGTAATATGCGTTCCTGGTTGTAGATCTTCTTTCTGAAGTAAAGGAGTTTCTGAAGGAGTTGTTGTTACAATCAATTGAGAGTGCAGTGCTACTTCCTTTGGATCAGCGGCAATCTGAATATCAAAATTTGATTTTAATTTATTTTTGAGTATTTCTGATTTTTCGAGATTCCTACCCCATAACCACACTCGCTTACAATCGGTTTGGTTTTGCAGATGTTCCAATTGTAATTTGGCTTGGACTCCTGTACCGATGATTCCTATAGATTTTATGATTTTTGGAGCAAAGTATTGTGCAGCCAGTGCTCCTGCAGCTGCCGTACGAATATCAGTGAGATAGCCATCATCCAATAATAAGGCTACCAGCTCACCTGTTTGCTGTTTAAATAACAGCATCAAACCTTGACTTGAGGCAATGCCTAGTCTAGGATTCTCATAGAAACCTGAGGCAATCTTAACAACATAATAATCATCATCAAGGATATAGCCATATTTTATATGAACATCGCCTGGGGGATTGGCGAAAAGGAGTTCTCCAACTGGAGGTACTACACTTTTACCATTACTATATGCCCTAAAGCCTATTTCCATGGCATGGTTTATGTCAACATCCTTAAGTAAGTATTTTATTTCATCAATCTTGAGAATTGCAGGCATAATTTTCCTTTTGTTCAAACTTATGAATTTTGCAATTAAACAGCTAATCCTTCATTAATTTAAGGGTTAAAAACTAATATTCAGAAGGGAACATTCAATTAATTAGGTATACCGTTAAGATACATCTCATATATGAACGGATTTTTAAGGGGCTCATCAATAACTGAAAGAGGCGTGAAAGGTCGAATTCTACCCAGTCCATTTCTACCCGTTATTTCATCAATAGCGATACTTAGCAATAATTCATCATCTGTTCCCAAAGGTCTCATGAATTCTAAATAATCTGTTTCTTTAGCTTCGATATCAGGCAAAAATCCTGTAGAATAATCACTAAAATCCAATGAATTAGCCAATTTGCTTATAATAGGCTGGAGGGCATAGGTATGATTGGGATTAAGATTATCATCTTTTTTTGTAAAATCCGATTGGGGAGAATCATAAAGGGTTCTTGACCCTTCATTTTTTCCAGTCGTTTGATCTCCTATGATTCGGACTTCCATATAAGGCAGAAGGCCGGCTATGAGGAGTTCACTTGCAGATGCAGATCGATTACTGACCAATATATAAATCCTTTCAATATCTAATTCGTTCAATTGTCTGGTTGAGATCTGCTCATAATCAGCATTTACTATGTCTACTTCATCTAAAAATAAAAGTTCCCGGGTGTTACCACCGTGCTTTTCATTATATAATATTTTACCAAAAACATCTGAACTGGTCGCTTCACCATAAATCATGCTGGCCAAATGCATGGTGGTGTAAATTGATCCCCCACCATTATATCTCAGATCTAAAACCAAATCCGTAACATTTTCATTTTTGAATAGGCCGAAGGCATCATTAAGTTGTTCATGAAAGGTATGTCTAAATCCATTGTACATGAGATAGCCAATTTTGTGCCCTTCGATTTCTAAAACTTTCTCAAGAAATACAGGATTTTCTGTTAATTGTCTAGAAAAAAAAGAGGTCGTCGTACGGGTAGGTATAAGTACATTATCTTCAATTTTAGCTAGATCGAGTATATAGCTTTCTTGATTTTGAAGTAATTCCTGATAATTGTCTATGGTCATGAGGCTCCCNTTGATACTATAAAATAATTCACCACGNGTTAAGTTNACCTCAGAGGCAGGNGAANTTGGCAAAACATATCTTACATAACCAATGACACTATCTCCCAACCATCTTACCAGACCATATTTGAAGCCGAAAGATGTAGTTATTCCGGCAAAATATTTGTCTTGCGCATTGTAATCATCTGTTATCCATGAAAAGCGGTCATCAGAATATTTCAAGGCTTCAAATAGGAGATTTGGATCACTGAATTGATTCAAAAAAGTATTTCTTTCACTATTTGAGGAAAATTGCTCGTCTTTTAAGTCATTCACCTCTTCCTGCCAATAATACCACGAATTCATTGCCCCCCATATGAACGTATTAACTTCATTTTCAGAAGCAATTCCTGGCTCATCATTTTTATCACAACCAATGAAAATAGACAAAAAAGCGATAATCAAAATTATAGGTATTAAATTCAAATGGCGCATGATAATGTTTTATTCTTAAGCTTTATTTGTTAAACAACTTTTTACTTTTCTATTAGATAATTAAATATTTTATAACTAATATATTACAAATTGAGAGTTTTTTGCCATTCCCATGCTGATCTCATCATGTCATCTAAATTGAGTTGAGCACTCCAATTCAGTTCATCATTGGCCCGTGTCGTATCAGCATATATTTTAACGATATCTCCAGCTCTTCGATCAATCACTTGATAAGGAACTTTGGTTTGATTGATTCTTTCAAATGCTTGAATGACCTCAAGAACAGAACTCCCTTTGCCTGTTCCGATGTTGAAATATTCATAAGATTCTTTTTGTTCATGGTTGAGCATGCGTTCAATTGCTCGAACATGTGCTTTGGCAAGATCTACCACATGAATATAGTCTCTTATGGCTGTTCCGTCAGGGGTATCATAGTCATTTCCATATACTTTTAATTCGGATCGTAGGCCAGCCACAGTCTGAGTAATAATAGGAACCAGATTGGCGGGAACGCCAATTGGCATTTCCCCTATTAAGGCAGAAGGATGTGCCCCTACTGGGTTGAAATATCTCAATGATAAGGCTTGAAGTTGTCCATTTGTTAAGGTTGTATGGTGCAAGATATCTTCTCCTATTTGCTTTGTATGACCATAAGGTGATTCTGCCAATCCGAATGGTGTATCCTCAGTTACTGGAAGCTGAGAGGGTTGTCCATACACAGTACAGCTAGAGGAAAATACAAGATTTGAAACTTTATGTAATTCCATTAATTTCAATAAGTTAAGCATGGAATTTAAGTTTACATCGTAATATAAAAGGGGATTTTTTACAGATTCTCCGACTGCTTTTTTCGCGGCAAAATGAATAAGACCATCAAATTTATAATTTTTGAAAAGCCTTGTTAAGGAGGAAAAATCTCTAACATCAAATTTATGAAATTCAGGTTTTGCACCTGTTATTTTTTCGATGCTCTTAATTGTACGGTACTCAGAATTGGACAAGTCATCGACGATGATAACCTCATAACCTTGATGGATGAGTTCAACAGCCGTGTGTGACCCGATGTATCCAGTTCCGCCAGTGAGCAATATTTTTTTGGCCATAATACTTTTGTGAAATACAAGTTTAAGGCAATGAACTTAATTTTTTTAAAATAGCTTAGCATAATTCCAATAAGACTCATCATTTCTTAATGACAAGATATCTCACTCAATAGCTTTAAATAATTAAAAAAAGCAGCTACAGTCATTAAAAAGTATCCCTGAAAATCAAAAATACTTAATAGGGATATTATTATAACAAAACTTTTTTGACTTTTATTTTTCGAAGAAAATAGGCAATATTTAAATTAGTGTTTTCATTTCTATCAAAGGAGAATTCAGTACTATCACTTCTTTTAGCGAATATTTGTGTAAGTGTGATGAGTTATACCACTGATATTTGACCAGAATTTTACAAGATCTCTGTTTTCTCACTCTTCGTTCTTTAGCTTGGAATTTTCTTCCAAATAGAATATGAACAGTTGGATAACGAGACTTAGAAAGAAAGTAAAAAATAAAGAAGGATAAGGGACTGAATCCAATCTATCAATCCACAAAAACTTCATTAAATTCTAACACATTGATTTCATCTTAGTCAGTGATGGACATGGCCACTTTCGATAATCATTATTTTTTTTCAGATTCCAGGGATGGTTTTTTTGAAGCTGTTAATGATTTGATAAATAACAATGCTTCCTATCGGGCTATTGATTGGGAAAGTTTTTGTTTACTTAATATTTATTCTTAATTCCCAGGCTTTTAAACCAATATTTTTCTACTTTAATCTCGTAGTTTCAAGGATTGTAAAGTGTAAGAGTTCAATTTTCCCATCTTTCTATACTTGAGTAAAATCACGTTAATTTTCTTTAGATCCCTTAGATGGTCAAACAAATTTCAAACTATGTTAAAATAATTGTTGAAATTGCTAGAATGAATTACATCATACCCAAGAATGATTGTTTTTGAAGAATGGATAAAATTCTGAATCTTTCTGCTTTAATTATGGGCGCAGGACTTTCTTCCCGGCTACCAGGTGCTAATAAATTACTCTTGGATTGGCAAGGTAAGCCTATTCTTTTACATACTATTTCAAATGTTTTAGCGGCAGGATTTCAAGAGGTTTTGTTGGTGTTAGGTAATGATGAAGATGAAATTAAGTCTGTATTGAAAAACTACCGTAATGAAATAAAAATCATCACCAATTTAGATTATAAACAAGGATTGACCAGCTCCATCCAACAGGGAGTTGGTGCAGCGGATGGCCAGACCCGTGGTTTCATTATTTGTTTAGGTGATATGTTCAAAATCAAAGATTTTGATTACGTGAAATTAGCACGATATCACTTATTAAAGACTCATGAAGATGAACTTATAACTTTACCCAAAGTAGGTGATAAAATAGGGAATCCTGTTATTTTTTCACAATCTTTTAGATCGCAAATTATGCAGCATGATGACCCTGATGGTTGTAAATTAATCGTAAAGGCTGCGATGCATTCAGTTCAATATTTTAAATCCAATAGACTTCAATTTTTACAGGATATTGATACCTGGAATGATTATCATCGTCTTATTGAGTGATAAGTAATCAGAAAAAAGTATTTTCAAAGCAAGTGAGATTTAACACTTATGATCATATTCACCTCTTGGATTTGTCAAAGAGTTACAAATGGATTTTATTTAGTTTGAGGGTTTCTTTTTTATTTCAATAATCAACTTATTTTTACATTTTATTAGGCGCACGTGACGGAACTGGTAGACGTGCTAGGTTGAGGGCCTAGTTGCTAAATATGGCCGTGGAGGTTCGATTCCTCTCGTGCGCACACTTAAGGCTTTGGAGAACGGCTGATTTTCCAGAGCCTTTTTAAATTTCAGAATATGAAAATGAATATAGCCCTTTTAAAAAATCTCTGTGAAACTCCAGGAGCCTCCGGTTTTGAGTCTCAAATAAGAGACATAATTGAAAAAGAAATACGACCTTTTTGTGATGTGATTTCCATTGATAATATGGGTAATTTGATTGCATTGGTTAGAGCTAAAAAAGTAGCATCACCGCAAAAAATTATGTTAGCTGCTCATATGGATGAAATTGGCTTTATGGTGACACATATTGATGATAATGGCTTTATTCGATTTCATACCTTGGGAGGATTTGATCCAAAAACTCTAACAGCTCAACGTGTGGTGATTCACGGTAAGAAGGAAGTGATTGGAGTTATGGGTTCGAAGCCCATTCATTTAATGAAGTTAGAAGAAAAAGAAAAGGGGGCCCAAATAGAAGATTTCTTTATTGATACAGGGATGTCTGGATCAGAGGTAAAAAATATTATAGCAGTAGGAGATCCTATCACCAGAGAAAGGGGATTGATTGAAATGGGTGATTGTATAAATTGTAAATCCCTAGACAACAGGATATCAGTTTATGTATTGATTGAGGTGCTTAAGCAATTAAAGAGGCCCCAAACAGATGTCTATGCCGTATTTACAGTTCAAGAGGAGGTAGGATTGAGAGGTGCTCAAGTGGCATCCCATCATATTGATCCAGATTTCGGATTAGCCATAGATACAACAATTGCATTTGATTTACCAGGAGCACAAGACCATGAGCAAATAACGTCGCTTGGCAGTGGAGCTGCAATTAAAATCATGGATACTTCTACTATCTGTGATCCTAGAATGGTGAAGTATTTAAAAAAAACGGCCACAGATGCTGAAATAAAATGGCAATCAGAGGTACTTACTGCCGGTGGAACTGACACAGCAGGATTACAAAGAACGGGTAAACATGGAGCCATCGCAGGTGCTGTTTCAATTCCTACGCGTCATTTACATCAAGTCATTGAAATGGTACACAAGGAAGATGTTCTAAATGCCATTCTACTAATCAACCAATTTATTGAGAAAATGACAACTTTTGATTGGGAGAGATAAATATTTGGTCTTTTGGCCTTAAGTTGACATTATTTTAAGAATCAAAGTCATATTTAAGCAGATTTTGATCTTTTCTACTCTTTTTGGATATTTTCGATTTCATCATATTCTTTCCGTGTTGATGGTTATGTGTTATTTTTTCTGTTTGAGCCAATAACAATGCGGATAAAATAAATACGATATGAATAACGATTTCAATAATGATTTCCTCACTACTCACTTTGGTCGCAGCTTCTCTATAATCAACAAAAGTTTTCAAGAGCTGAACACCGGTAATAGAGGCGAGTGAAGTTGCTAACTTTATTTTTAACTGTCCTGCATCTAAATTATTTAACCACAAGGGTTTGTCTTCATGTAAATCAACCTCCATACGGCTTGTAAATATTGAATAGCCACCAATGGTTACAATGACCAAAAGGTTCATTACCATTGAGATGTCTACAAGATTCAAAACACTCAACATCATCTCAGTTTCTTGCCATGGGCCCGACTTTGAACCAACCGGTTGATTTAGGAGCCTTGTAAACATATTATAGAGTTCGTGAAAAAACACATAGAGATAGATGAAGGAACCAAAAATCAATCCGCCGTACATAGGAGCCTGCACCCAACGGCTCCAAAACATAAAGCCTTCAAATAAGTTTTCTAATTTTTTTGACATAAATATTGGTGATGTACTAAAATTTGTGGAAAGATAGGCAAATTATTTTTTTAATTATTTCAGTTTAGAACATTAATGAGTAGGAAAAAAGAGATCATTTTGTAATTGGTATTTTAAAATCTTTTATTGAGCGTATTTCTTCTTTCAATTGTCAATGAAAATTAAATAAATAAGGAATATTATTTAAAAGAGATATGGAAAATAAGAGATAGAAAAGTAAATATGGTAGCTGAATGGATAGAAAGTGATATAAATCTGAAGTTTCAAAAAGGCAACAAATATGGTAAGAAATTAAATAGGACTATTTCTGAGTCTCCTGGCTTGGGACACTTTAAATTCTCCTTCACTATTAATGGGCATTAATATTTTCCATAAAACTTCTTTTAAAAAACTTTCACCTAACATCATACATTTAATTTTATCGAGTCCTGCTTTAGGAAATTTAGTTGAGCCTTTACAATTTGGCACTAATAAATTTTGATAATTCATATAACCGTCAATATTCATGACGTTTCAATTTTAATCATTTCCATTTGGCGAATTTTTTTTACTGTTGACAATAAAGTTTGAGAAGTTTAATGGTAAAAGAAATAATGTAGTTAGTAGAGAAAGATTGGTAAATGTAGTTTGGGATCGATTATTTAGGTTTTTAGGAAGAAGCTAGGAAACAAAAGAAGTGTATAAGAAAAGATATAATGATGGGAAAAGTAATAAAAGTAAATATGTTAATAAGAAGAAAATTTATAGGTTGTAATTGTTTGCGTTGGCATGGGATTTAGATAATTTTGCAATTACTTAATGCCAAAGTGGCGGAACTGGTAGACGCGCACGACTCAAAATCGTGTTCTTTCGAGAGTGAGGGTTCGATTCCCTCCTTTGGTACAAAAAAACTCCTTATTTGGAGTTTTTTTGTTAGTAAAGTCTTGGTGAGACAGTTTCTATTTTTTTTCAGAGGACCAAAATAGTCTAAGAAAGTATTTTCTTGACACCTTTTAATATTAGTAAGAACTAATTATAAAGCTTTACTGGAACAGTAACATATAGGCAGATATTGTAGTTTCAGCCTTTGGGCCTTATCGATGGCATTTTTCTATCAAAAAAATGCTTGAAATTTTCAGCAAATCGAACTTTTACCTCTGCCAAGTTATGTTAAAAGGGTAGATCATCTATATTCAATTAAATGTACAACTGACAGCAAGGGCTGTACCTGCAGAAAAATTAAATTGATCCACATCTTTCTGTAAAAAAAAAGTTTCACAATCTTCAATATCAGAAACTTGAGATTTCATATTTTTAAAAAGTCTTAAAATTCCGCGAATTTGTTTGTTGAAATTCAATATATACAATTTCCAATAGTCTCATCAAACATTGAAATTTATATAAACAGAGGCATCCATACGAATCCCTAAAAGTTCTGAGGCTCGACCCATATTAATACCAATTTGTAAAACTTTTTCTGAATTAAAAAAAACAAAACATTCGCCGGGTTCGACGGCATCATAACCTTCGTGCAATCGATCAAAGATTTCTCTACCTATTTGTATTTGGAAGGAGACTTGCCCATTGATTTTCTGAATTTCAAGATAATCTCTATACTGAATATTAGTTATCAAATTGCCATAGTGATCTATGTGAATGACATGGCCAATCATACCTTTTTTTGTTATTTTAGCCGTTCGGTCAATCAGTTGTAGATGATCAGTTATTACCTTACCAATTTCTTTAAGATCACTTCCCGTAGCGAGATCGTTAACCGCTTGACCAACTGTTTTTAGATAATTGATTCCTAGATTGTTCGGACAAATTTCAACGACTATAGAGGGATTTTCATTGCTAATAATGCTGAAAATACCAGAATCTGTACCTATGAAATGATGTCCTTCTAAAGTCAGTCCAATCCATCTGTTTTTTAGACTTCTGGACGAGTTCATCGTAATGAAATGGACGGTGCCTATTGGAAATTTTTTAAAAGCGTTGCGCAATACGTAACCTCCATGACTGATATCCGATAATTTAATTTCATGACTGATATCAACGATAGTTAACTGTCGGTTGAGGCTTAGTAAGATTCCTTTGGTAGCGGCTACATAATGGTCCTCTAATCCATAATCAGACATAAAAGTGATTAGAGCCATGTTTGAAAAAAATATTTGTTTTATTTGTTATTAAATATACAAATGTAAAAATAGGCAAAGTCAATTTTAAAAATATATTTCACTTGCTCGAAAAAATATTTACTTTAGAAAACATACCCTTGGTTGATTTTCTTGGAACAGAGAATGCTAATATTAATGAGATCATGTCGGCTTTTCCGGATACCAAAATCATCTCAAGAGGCAATGAAATTACTATTCAGGGGGCTGCTCCTCAGTTAGTTAAGATCAACGAAATTTTAAACGCTTTGATTCTTCATTATAATAAATATGGAAATATCACTCAGGACCATGTTATTTCATATTTAACAGATGAAAATCATTTAAAGAATAAAGATGATTTGGGAGACATTTTGGTTTACGGTACTAAAGGAATTAAAATTAGCGCAAAGACGGCAAATCAAAAAAAACTGGTAATAGCTGTACAGAAAAATGATTTGGTTTTCGCCTTGGGGCCTGCAGGAACTGGTAAAACCTATATATCAGTTGCCTTAGCTGTGAAGGCTTTAAAAAATAAAGACGTAACAAAAATAATCATTACTCGACCAGCGGTTGAGGCCGGTGAAAGTTTAGGATTTTTACCAGGAGATTTGAAGGATAAAATAGATCCTTATTTAAGACCCATCTATGATGCATTAAGTGATATGATTCCATCAGAGAAATTAAAATTTTATCAGGAAAATAATATTATTGAGATTGTCCCGTTGGCTTACATGAGGGGTAGAACACTTAATAATGCTTTTATTTTATTGGATGAAGCTCAAAATGCTACACAAAGTCAGATTAAAATGTTTCTTACACGTATGGGCCCTAGTTCAAAGGTAATTGTAACGGGAGATAAGTCTCAAATTGATTTACCCCAAAGGGAAAAGTCAGGATTGTTAGAAGTTTTAGAGGTACTTAAGGAGACACAAAATATTGGATTTGTATATCTTGATGAGCGAGATGTACTTAGACACCGTCTAGTAAAAAGTATCATTAAAGCGTATCAAAAACATTATGAAATATAAGGTTTTAGAAGCAGATTCAGATTACTTGTTACGTAAATCTTATGAAGTCAGACAACTTGTTTTTGTAAATGAACAAGGTGTTTCGGAGTCGATTGTGCATGAGGATCCGGATAGATCGGCCCACTATTTTGTAGCAATAGATGTGAAGGTTAATGCCTTGGGTACCGCACGTTGGAGGAAAACTTCTGAAGGTGTGAAGCTCGAAAGGTTCGCAGTATTGCCTGCCTATAGAAATAAAGGTTTGGGGGGAGACTTGTTAAAATCTATTTTGGGTGATGTTAAAAGTAAATTTGGATCTGGAGTACTTGTCTATTTAAATGCACAATTGGAAGCTATGACCCTTTATGCCCATCAAGGGTTTTTACCAATAGGGCCGAGATTTATAGAAGCAGATATTACCCATCAAAGGATGGCTAAAACACTTTAGTTACTAATGTTATAATTTCATTAGATTTCCCCATCAAAAGAGCATAAATTTTTGATTGGTCAGTTATAATGTGTAAAAAGATATAGTAGGGTGTATAAATGGAATAACTGTCCTTTTTTTAACTATTAATAAGGTTTGATTCTGGACATATAGTATCGTACTTTCCATTTTAAAAATACTCTTTATATATTTTTTCACAATTATTGAGGAATTAACTTTTGATTGTGAGCATTTATTTAGGAATTCAAACATTAGAGTAANNAANTGGNCTCATGAAATGAACATACCAGTACAAAATATAAATGAAGATGGTCACTGGATTTTAGATTTGTAATTGCAGGAACTGATACCATTTTTGAATATTTTTACAAAGCAGCGCTAAGATCAATGTTTTAGTGTAAACAAGTATGACTGATCCGAAAGATATATTACGTACCTATTGGGGTTTTGAGCATTTTAAGGAATTACAACTTGAAATTATCGATTCAGTCCTAAAAGGTCAAAACACCCTTGCACTGTTGTCTACGGGAGGAGGAAAGTCAATTTGTTTTCAAATTCCGGGATTGATACTTGACGGAGTTACCCTTGTCATCACTCCTCTGATTGCTTTAATGATTGATCAATTAAATGAATTGAAAAAGAGAAATATCAAGGCAGTCGCTATTCATGGGGGTTTGTCTCCGAGAGAAATTGATATTCTTTTAGATAACTGTATATATGGAGGTATTAAATTTCTTTATCTCTCTCCTGAAAGATTGACTTCAGAACTTTTTTTAGCCAGAGTGAAAAAAATGGTTATCTCTTTGTTCGTAATCGATGAAGCTCATTGCATCTCTGAATGGGGTCATGATTTCAGGCCTTATTATTTGAAAATTAAAGACTTTATTAAATTATTTCCATCGAGGAGAATTATTGCATTGACCGCTTCTGCTACTGAGGAGGTTAAAAAGGACATTATCAATCAGCTAGACCTAGTGGACCCTAAAGTATTTCAGAATAGCTATGCTCGTGCCAATCTTTCCTTTGTTGTGCTTAAAGGAGAAAATAAACTTCAAAAAGTGTATGATATACTTAACAAAGTAGCAGGATCTTCTATCGTATATGTGGGAAGTCGAAAGAGAGCTGAGCATGTTGCTAGAGACTTAAATGAAAGGGGGATTTCTGCTCATTTTTACCATGCAGGCTTATCCTTTGATGAACGGAATCAAAGACAAGCCGAATGGTTACATTCCAAATTAAGAGTAATGGTAGCCACAAACGCTTTTGGTATGGGCATTAATAAAACTGATGTGCGTACGGTATTGCATTTGGATTTACCCCAAACATTAGAAGCATATTACCAAGAAGCAGGAAGGGCAGGTCGAGATGGCTTGAAGGCTTATGCAGTTCTCCTTCTACATGATCAAGATATAATTGAGACAGAGAAGCGTATTTCGCGGACTGCAGTAGATATTAAATTTGTTAAACGCGTTTATCAAGCTCTTTCAAATAGGTATAAGTTGGCGATTGGAAGTGGAGCAGGATTAAGTTTTGATTTTATTTATCTTGACTTTATCAATGATTTTGATTTACCTACTTATCGCACCGTTTTTGCTCTCAAAAAGCTAGAAAATGCGGGTCTTATTCAGCTGACAGAAAATCTTTTTCAAAAGTCCAAGATTTCTATGTTGATGCAAAGAGACCTACTGTATCAGTTTCAGATAGCTCATGCTTCACTTGATCTTTTGATTAAAGTGCTTTTTAGATTGTATGGAGGTGAGCTTTACACGAGTTATATGATGGTTGATGAGGCAGATATAGCAACTACTTTGAAAATTAGCTTAAAAAAAGTAAAAGAGCAGTTATATATCTTGCATGAGTATGAAGTGATAGACTATCGAAAAATGAACGTTAAGCCACAAATTGAGTTTATTGAAGGAAGACTAGATTTAGAATCCCTCCCGATTCAATCGATTGATTTGAAGAAAAGAAATAGACAGATTGAGGACAAATTTCATCGTGTGGTTCATTACGTGAATACAGATCATATTTGTAGAACTAGAATATTACAAGATTATTTTGGTGAGCAGACCGATTTGGGCTGTGGTATCTGTGATTATTGTCTTTCTCAAAAAAGGGGACAAAAGATTTGAATCATCTTGAAATTATTCCGTATATACCTTTTTAAGGGATAGAAATGGATGTATTTCCGTTATTTTCAAACTTATGAACCGGACTTATGGCAGTGCCCATATTTTGGTAGATGAAAACAAGATTTACTTTGAAGGGGAAATAACTATAAAAAAGATGAAGTTTAGATAAAATTATCGATTTAGATCAATACTCTAAAATAGATACTCCAGGCAAAGTTTTCCCTTCTATATACTCCAATAAAGCTCCTCCGCCTGTTGATACATAGGATACTTTATCACCATAACCCAAATTATTAATGGCTGATGCAGAATCGCCTCCTCCAATGAGCGAGAAACCACCATTTTGAGTTGCGCTAACCACAGCCTTTGCTATGGCTTCGGTGCCAAAAGCAAAATTTGGAAATTCAAAAACCCCCATAGGGCCATTCCAAAGAATTGTTTTTGAGCTTTTTATAACATTTTCAAAAGCATAAATACTTTGAGGACCGATATCTAGCCCCTCCCAGTTGTCAGGAATTTTTCCCGAGTTGACAATCTGACGCTGAGCATCATTACTGAAATCATCAGCAATGACATTGTCAAGGGGAAGGTAGAGCTTTACGCCTTTGACTTTGGCTTTCTCAATCAGTTCAAGAGTTAATGCTTTTCGATTGTCTTCACATAAAGATTTACCGATGGATCCCCCTTGGGCTTTTGAAAAGGTATATGACATGCCACCACCAATGATGAGATGATCTACTTTATCCAAAAGCTTTTCAATGACTAAGATTTTATCTGAAATTTTGGACCCACCCATGATGGCTGTAAAAGGGCGTTCTGGGTCTTCTAGTACCTTATTAGCATTGGATAATTCGCTTCTCATGATATATCCAGCACATTTGTCTTGGAAAAATTGCGCTACAATAGTTGTGGAGGCATGTGCTCTATGCGCCGTTCCAAAAGCATCATTCACATAAATGTCACCAAGTTTTGCCAGTTTGGAGGCGAAATCTTCATCACCTTGGGTCTCTTCTTGGTAAAATCTTACATTTTCAAGGAGTATAATTTCTCCTGTTGCTAGTGTTTGTGATAGTTTTAATGCTTCCGATCCAATGCAATCTTGGACAAACTTTACTTCAGTACCTAGTTTTTCTTGTAGATTAGGTATGATGTGTTTTAGAGAATATTTATTCTCTGGGCCCTTTTTAGGCCTACCAAGGTGGCTCATTAGAATCACAGAACCTCCTTCGTTTATGATTTTTTTAATGGTAGGAATTGCAGCGATAATTCGAGTTTCATCTGTGACCATTAGTTCATTATTCAAGGGCACATTAAAATCAACTCTCAATAATGCCTTTCGATTTCTGAAATTGTAATCATCTATATTTTTCATGTTCACTGAATATTCTTGACTACAAAATTGTATCTATTTCCTTCAAATTAAAATTTTTTTTTCAAAAGAAGGAAGCACGTTTTAAACGATCATTTATAGCTTTTCCAATGCCTTTTTGAGGAGCATATTCTCCTAAAATGAGGTCTATATCTTCGGCATCTAGAGTTCTCAATGCACTGAAAAGATTTTCAGCCGCTTCATTTACATCATTATTTTCTGACAAAACAATATTCTTATTAGAATTGGAATATATTTTTGAAAAAGAGAGAATACCCGTTTTTGAATCTGAGTATTTCAAAAGAAGTTCATCCAAATTACCTATTATGATCTTTTTTTTGGGTGCATAGTGACTATCAAGATTTCCAGGTGCCTCTGGATTGCTTTTTGTAGAGCTTAGAACTTTTACCTCGCCAAAAGTTCGAAGTATTTCTAGATCAAGCCCTCCTAGTCGATGTACGCAAATGACTTCCTCTTCAATGGACACAATCGTGGATTCTAAACCGATATGAGCTGGCCCGCCGTCAAGAATGTAGGGAATTTTTGTTCCTAAATGTTGGTTTACATGTGCGGCAGTAGTAGGGGATATATATCCAAATGGATTAGCACTCGGAGCAGCCAATGGAAAGCTTATTTGTTTTAGTAAATCTAGTGTGATAGGATGGTTAGGGACCCTGATGGCCATTTTATCAAAACCTGAGGTGAGAATATTAGGAATATGGCCTCTTTTGGGTAATAGCAAAGTCAAAGGACCAGGCCAAAATTGCTCAGCCAACTTATGTGCTAGTGCAGGAAAGGTATTGACCAATGCTGAGGCATTTGTAATATTGTTTACATGTGTGATCAATGGATCAAAACTTGGCCGATTTTTTGTGGTATATATCCTGGCTATGGCTATGGGTTCAAGTGCATTACCTGCTAAGCCATATACCGTTTCTGTTGGAATGGCTACCAGTTCATTGTTTTCTAGAAGCCGTGATGCTTTGGATATTTCAGTACCAATTTCAGCCATGGATTTGATGAGCATATAATTTTCTGATATCTTTACATTCTGAGTTAATGAATTATGGACCAAAGAAAGAAGAATTTAATAAGACTAACCTCAATATTGCTAGTTTTGATAGTTGTTTTGGAGAAATTAATGATTATTCATTTAGATATTTTTTCTGATAATGGGGCTTTTTGGGTCTTGATTGCTGCATATGGGATGGTTATTATTACACTAAAGAAATAGCTTCCTCAATCAATGTTACGACTTTATTTGTTTTGTTTTGTTGATACGAATCAGTTAAGGCTTCGAGGGCGTGATTTTTTTTAGCTCATTTTTGGCATCTAAGAAATAAAGTATAGGTTGTAGCAAAACATAGCTTATTTTCTATATTTTGAAATTTTTTTAACAATTCCTCAAANATCTTTGTTATTTAATCAAAGATATTGATCCGTATTGAGTCTGAATTCCTAAATCTGGTTTCTCTTTATGGGTGTATTTAATCACATATGCATAGGTTGCTGGACCCATGATTTGGCCATTATAGGTTCCATCCCAAGTGAAATTTTTATTATTTGAGTAATAAATTTGCTCTCCCCAACGGGTATAGATAAATATTTCAAATTCATCGACAAATAGATTGGGGTATACAAAAAAGTTCTCATTTTGACTGTTGCCATTTGGACTGAATGCATTTGGGGCAAAAATTTCAGGTTGACAGTCATTTGTTCCTGCAATAAGTGGTGTAATCAGTACGGTATCGGACTGAACACAGGGTCCGTTATCACCAATTTCTTCGACTGTTACATAATAAAATCCTGAATCCAGTTCTGGTGTAATACTGATCGGGACGTAAAGATTATTATCGGTATATACCGTATCGTAGTTAATGTCAATGATAAATACATTTACCGCTGAGGGAAGGGCTGCTCCCGAAATCGTTAAACTCAAGTTTGTATTAATATCACAATCAGGGAGATTATTTGCCGATAATGAGAATGGAGTGTCATCTTCAATAATAACTGGATTTTCCGAAATACAGCTAGAGACCAAGTCTGTGATTTTATAATTATAAACTCCAGCAGTCAGGCCGCCTGAGACTGATAAGGTATCAGGGCCATCAATAGATCCAAAAGTGCTTATATTGTTATCGCTAAAATCGTATCTGTAACTTCCTTCAGATGAGATGAAAAAAGAGAGGACTGCATCATCTTCTCCGCAATTAGAGGGTGGAGTATAGGTTGGATTGATCTCTGGTGCTGCTTTTACAGATATCAAAACGGTATCCGTATTACTACAACCTCCAAAAGCATCATCTTCTTTGGCATAAATGACATACTCAAAAACACCTGAGATTACTGTAGATATGGATTGGGTGCTGGTCGTATCCAGGGCTTCTCCGTCAATAGTCCATTGCTGGGTGTTTAAATCACTTATATAACTGTTTAAATCTGGTGCGGAATCAAATTGACAATACTGTTGATCGATACCTAAGTCAAGATCTGGGCGTCCATCTCCAACAAATATTTCAAGCGTATCCGAGGAACAACCATCATCATTTATAATGGCCAAATAGAGGGTAGTTGGATCAAAAATTTCAATAATTCGTGAAGTATCTCCAGATGACCAATAATAATTAAAATCACTACGATCTTCATCCCATGCGGCAAGTTTCAGAGATTCTACACATATTGAGGCACTTTCTGTGATGTCTGGGTTCACCGGAAGACTATAAACCTCCAAGGTATCTGTGATCAGACTGTCATAACCACATCGATTGGTAATATTCAAGGTAAAATATTGAAAACCAGAAACATCATATTGATATTCTGTAGCTTGTTCATTAGTCGCATATAAAGTATCGGATTGAGATAATGAATCATAAAAAACCCAAAAATATTCATCCAAAGTAGAACTACCGGATGCATAAAATTGAGTTGTAAGTCCAAAACAAGCATTAACATAGGAAGCAACGGGGTTCTGAAGAGATGATCCTGAATTTTGGACAAAACTAGGTAGACCCTTTCTACTTGTATGTCCCAGTAAATCAAAACCTTTAGCATTGAAATTGGCTGCAGCACCTTCTAGTGATGGATTAGAAATGGTGCCGACTGAGGAACCTTGATCAATGGCTAGATAAATGATACCATTGGGTCCACGTTGCAAGGCACCGTGGATACCTTCCGAGCTGTAATCATCATATTTGCTCGATGTGATAGAAGTTATTTCATCTTTAGTCCCTAAACTGTCAAGGTTGAATTGAATCAATTCACTTGCTGATGTGGTATAAATTTTAGTACCATCACTAGAAAAGGCTACTCCATAAAGGTTATCCTCTGATCCCGTTTCGATTTGTCTGACGTTTTGAAAATTTCCTGTTTGATCATCAAAATTAAATATTTCCAGGGTATTGGGGCCTGGAATGATATTGGAAAATAATTGGGTACCATTACCAAAGGTCATGTACCCAGAGGAATGTTCAGGCTGTTGTGCTTCTAACACGCTACCGATTGGAGTGTATACTGTGGTTTTGATACCTTCGTCATCAATCAGATTGGCTCGGAAAGAATTATTGCCGAATTCATGGGTTATTAACCATTCATTTAATGAAAATCCTGAAGAAGTAATTTTTTCAATACTTTGATCAAATAGTGGTAAATTGCTAAGAGCAACGGCACCCCGGGCCGAATCTTTTTTCATATCCACAATAGCATAAGTCATGGGAAAGCGAGTACCACCAGCATCTACTTCTCCAGCTGTAAATACATAGAACATGGTGATATCATTCATAAAAGGAACAATCAAAGTACCTTGGCTACTTGTACTATCTCCCGAGAGACTTTTAATGCTGTCAGATAGAAAGGGCATGACCTCGTGATTTCTATTCCATATGGTTTTTCCATTGGTGTAAAACATTAAATTTCCATCTGCATTATCTATTGTCGCACAACCTTCCAAGGAGTTCATTTGATTTTCATCATCTATTGGTAATGGTCCGTTGGTGAATTCAATACCTGCTGTCTCTCCGAAATACCATTTGTTTTGAATTTGGCGTTGTGCGCCATATTCGGTGACTGAAGATTCTGCATATTTTGTACAACCTGAGGTGCCGGTAATTTCTACCCAATAAATACCTGCAGTATCGATGTCGATGGTACTGGTGGTTTCTCCCGTATTCCACTGATATGAAATACCTTCTTCCGCTTTTGGATCAAGGGTAAGGATTTCATTATCACAAATGGTTGTATCAGGGGTCAGATTCACTTCCATTTCTTCAGCAATAATATTAATTGATTTTGTGACACTTTGCACTTTGCCGTTTAGCTCTACGTAAAGGGTGACATTATAGTTACTCGCATTTTCATAGGTATGTATAGGAGCGATACTATTAGTTCCATTTCCATCACCGAAATCCCATAAATATTGATTAGCTGGTGGATCAACTAAAGGGAAAAACTTAGTAGATAAATCTTGACAGCTGTCCAAATAGGTAAAGTCTAAATAGGAAAATTGTTCAAAAGTACCTGGTGCAAATTCGGGGAATTGGGTCCCTTGAAAATTCGTCTCTAAAAAATTATTTTCATAAACAATTGAATCATAATTATCATCAATATTTTTTATTTGTTTCACCAAAAAAGGGCCTGTTTTTTCTTCTTGAACGAGATGGTAGAGGTTGCCATCAATCGCCCTTTTGAGGCCATAACTTCTGTAAGTTGGTTCTGATAGAATTGATTGGATTAGACTTGAGCTATCGGTCAAATCAAATTGATACAGATTGCCTGATATTTCATCTAACGATCCATAGCGTGAAAGGTATAATTTTCCACCATCATTTGACCATTCAACATCATAAATCCCTTGATTTGCATCATCTGGAAATCCTGAATTTAAAATTTGACTATTGAAACTTAAAACTCCAGAAGTATCATTAAAGGTCATCAGCATTACGTTTCTTAGGGCTGTTTTGGGTGCTACTGCAAGAATAGAATAAGCTGGATTCATTGACATATTGGCGGCTTCAAATTCCCGAATGTCAGTAGTAAAAGGATAAAGAATGCTAGCAGGCTCCGGATCAACACCATCATTGGTTATCCTATACACATAAAAAGTATAGGTACCTCTGTTTTGGGCAATCAACCAACTGATATTTGGATCAGAGATACTTTGCACTATGGTCATTCCTTCAGCAGGACTGAAAAGGCCTACCGAATTATTGTTTGATAGTACTTCGCCAAGAGGTGCATTAGGACTCCCATTACCCTGAGCATTCAGATCTACTATACTGTATTGTAATTCATCTTCAGCAGAAGCCTCGCTTGCATTAGTGAAAACAATATATCGACCAGGATTCCCAGGTGAGGGGCAGGCCAAAGCGGTTTGATTAATGAATGCATCACCGTTTAAATCAATAGCACCCGACATGATTTCCCCTGAGCCATCATAAATTCGAATACCATCGGTGTACAACATTAAGTTTCCCGTAAGCGAATGATTAACTACTGCAGGACCTCCCATTCCAAAATTTTCATTCATGCGATCCTCCTGATATACATTAAGTCCATTTTTGTCAAATTGCAAGTTGGCAGTAGAACTGCCAAAAAACCATTGAGTTTCATTCAACAACTGTCCATTTAAAGCCAATGAAATCACCAAAAGGCAAGTACAAATGAAACCTTTTCTATAAATCGCAATGAAGTTTATGAAGGATTTAATAATTAAGTGGTTCAACTGTGGATTCAAATCTTTAAATTTACACCAAAATA
>NZHT01000108.1 GCA_002691385.1 Flammeovirgaceae bacterium
TATTTACCAAATTACCTCCAACAGCAGATTGAATATTCATTTGAGCTCTCACCTCCGCAGTTATAAAAGTTATAAATATATAGATAATGACTCTGGGCATATATCATGCAATTAAATAAAATAATCCAACACTCCCAGTCATGAAAGTAGTTGATAAATCATCGTTATAAATCTGAACTACCATATTCACCATATGAATACAAAGCTCAATATTTTTATCTTTCACGTGTTTACAGGTCATCACGAACCATTATCGAAGGAACATCTAAAAGCCTTATTTTAAACTTCAAGGAGGAACTAACTAATGTAAAGCATAACTTAAAGTTAACCTACCCTCATTTTGAATACCTATTTTATCCTTTAAAAAAATGAAAAGGGTATTTCAAATAGCTATCTTTACAGTGTGAAAATAATTTTATGAAAATATTGATTCTTAGGTTTTCATCAATCGGTGATATCATCCTCACTACGCCCGTGATAAGGGTATTAAAAACACAAATTGAGGATGCACAAATTCATTTTGCAACCAAAAAAAAATATGCTCATCTACTTAAAGAAAATCCATATGTAGATCAAATTCATGAATTAAAAACAAAGGAAAATGAACTAATAACCAAATTAAAAGGAGAAAAATTTGATCTCATCATTGACCTACATCACAACTTAAGAACTTGGCTAATTCAAAAAAAATTGGGTGTCAAAGCTTTTAAATACGATAAACTTAATATCAAAAAATGGTTGTACACCAACTTTAAAATTGATCAATTACCTAATCTACATATCGTAGATCGCTATCTTGCCACACTGGCTCCTTTAAAAATTAAACCTGACACTTTAGGATTGGATTTTTTCATCCCTGAAAAAGATGAAGTCCAAAATAACTGGCTACCTCTTACCCATCAAAATGGATATATAGCCGTTGTGATTGGAGCTACCTACAATACCAAAAAACTGACAACTAATCGTTTAATTGAATTATGCGATCGTATCAACCAACCCATCATTCTACTTGGTGATGAACATGATAAATTCATTGGTGATCAAATTTATAGTTTCTTTGAAAATAAGAGTACTCAGTCAATCAATGAAGAAGAGATCAAACTACAACTTGAAAAAAAAGCGATCATATTTAATGCTTGCGGCAAATTCAATTTGAATCAATCTGCTTCATTAATTAAAAATGCTAATTTCGTTTTTACGCATGATACAGGGCTCATGCATGTAGCGGCGGCATTTAAAAAGCACATCTTCTCCATTTGGGGGAGTACTACACCGAAGTTTGGCATGTACCCGTACCGGACTACTTTTGTTGTCTTTGAAAACACAAATCTAAAATGCCGACCTTGTTCCAAAATTGGTTTTAAAAAATGCCCAAAAAATCACTTTAGATGTATGAACGACTTAACCTTTGATTTCAATCTTACCAACTAAATAATTTTATATAAAATTTAAAAAACAGTATGTCCAACATAGATGACCCATTCTTCTTTTATTCTGAAAATTTCCCAAAAACATTAAAAAAAATTAAAGCGACGCTGGTATTTAGTACCTATCAGGCAGGAAAATTAATCTTTATCAGTTCATTAAATGGAAAAACCATTATAAAGTATGCCAAAGGATTCAAAAGGCCCATGGGCATTGCAGCAGATAAAAATAAAATGAAACTAGCAGTGGCAAGCAGAACTTCAATAAATGTATTTACAAGTAATAAAGTTTTAGCGCTTTCTTACCCTAAGAAAAAGAAGAGGTACGATCAACTATTTATTCCACAAGTGAAATACCACACGGGTTATTTAGATACTCATGAAATTGAATTTGGAGAGGACAAGGAACTATATTTCATCAACACCATGTTTTCTTGTATTAGCAAAGTCAGTGCCGATAAACATTTTGAAATGTATTGGAAACCCAATTTTATCACTGAACTTTTACCTGAGGACAGATGTCATTTAAATGGTATGGCCATGAAGAACGGTAAACCGGCTTTTGTGACGATGTTTGATACTACCAATACCTCTTTTGGATGGAAAAAAACACCTAAAGAAACCGGTTTACTCATGGAAGTCGAGACAGGTAAAATATTGCTAGATCAACTAGCCATGCCACATTCTCCGGTTTATTTTGATGACAAAATTTATTTTCTACTTTCCGGGATAGGAGAAATCAGGAGTTATGACTTAAAGAATGGAAAGGTAACTCTTATTTCTAAAATAGATAGTTTTCTTAGAGGATTAGTTGTGCATGATGATTTTTTAATTGTGGGTACCTCTAAATTGAGAGAAAAAACAACCACATTCAAAGGACTTCCGTTTTCCGCAGAGGATAGTTACTGTGGTATTTATATCCTTAACCGTACGACGGGTAAACCAATGGGAGGTATCTCCTACACAGATAAGATTAGAGAAATATTTTCCTTAAAATTATTATTTGACGTTCAAGTCCCAGGTATTTTAATCGAGAATGATGAATATCATGATAAAAGCATTATGGCTGACCCCGATTTAAATTTTTGGATAAAGCAAAAAAATAAGTAAATTTGTCACAATTCATCCACAAAAACACTAAGAATGAAAAATAAACTAAAATACATAGTCCCTACAGCAGCAGTCACATCACTTTTTTTAGTTGGATGTGGTGATGATGATGGGGCAACTGTCGAAGACGCTTGCGCGGGTGCAACAGGAACAGAGGCACTTCTCGCTGGAAGTTGGACGCTTACCAAAGAAGATGGTGCATCAACACAAGGAGTGATATTTGAAGATGACGAGGGAGATGAATATACCTATACATTGGTTTATAAGTTTGAATGTGGTGGGGATTTCGACATTAAACAGGTTCTGGTTTATACAGATGATGCCCAAAACCCTTTACAGTACTCTTATGAAGGCAGTTGGGATTTCAATTCTGCTGATGAAACCATAGACATTGATTGGACGAATGATGGTGGAGACGAATACGAGTGGGATTTTGAGGTGGAAACTATAAGCGAGAGNTCCTTAAAAGGGACATTGTACGCTGATGGTGATACTGCTGTTCAGGAATTCACGAAGCAATANCAAAAACATGCAATANGAAAAAACCTGAGGTTATNATATATCTCAGGTTTTTTTAGTTTTACGTTAATATCTATTGACCGTAATCCCTTATTTGTAATATAGCTTTTCAAAGAGCTTAGTTAATGAAAACACTCTACATCATCAGGCATGCCAAATCATCCTGGCATTTCAACATGCTCAAAGATTGTAATCGCCCCCTAGGACGCAGAGGAAGGAAACAAGTCCTAAAAATGAGTAAATACCTAGTTAAGCATATAAAAAAACCTGACCAGATTATCACTAGTCCAGCCAGCAGGGCGTTTTATACGGCCTTATTCATGGCAGACGCTTGGGACATTGATGAAAATAACCTTATATTGAACGATGCATTATATCATGCTGATCGACAAACATTATTAAACATTATTAGAGGTGCTGATCATCCAAATATATTAGCCATTTGTGGTCACAATCCAGGATTGACTTTATTAATAAATAGCTTTCATGCAAAAGGCATAGATAATTTACCTACTTGTGGCATCATGGGTTTTACTTTCGATATTGAAAATTGGAGAAATCTTAATTCAGAACATTTGATGCCTAATTTCTATTACACCCCCCGATCAATTGATAAATCATAGAAATAAGGCAAATTATTCTGATCTACAAGGCCAATGACCTCCAAAAATTAATTTTTCTTATAAGTTGTTATCAATCATGAGCTCTCTAGTGGTTTCAGTATCCATCTTTGGGGCATAATTTGTCCGCATCAACTAGGATATATAATGGTTCCAAATCAAAAAGAATTACTCGAATCTCTCCTATACAATGTTATTAGACTTTAGATTATTTTTATTTAAAGTCTATTTATATAAACCAGACTATCAAACTTAGGTGTTCAAGACAGTTGTATGGGTTCTCATCTGCCGAAATGTCAAATTAATACGAGGCATCGTCACCTTTTTTGTGAGAGGTAATCGATGCTGCCAATGATCCTGAGTTTGATCCTGCATTATCAACAAACTACCTGATTGAAGCAAAATAGATACTGTTTCTTTAGTCCTAATATGTTTGAATGCAAACTTACGCTCTGCACCAAAGCTCATTGAAGCAATGACCCCATGTTTGACCAACTCTTTCTCTCCATCACTGTGCCATGCCATGCCTTCTGATCCAGTATGGTAAAGATTTAATAGACAAGAATTGAATTTGACCTTTGCTTTTTCTTCAGCAAGAGCTTTGATCGCCTTAAGGGTAGGTGTCCAAAGAAGTGCATGCTTTGTTACCTTTGAGTAGGTATAAGGATAGGATGAATCTCCATACCAAGCTACCTTTCGCTTCGTAATAATACGTTTACCAAAAATAATTGCCTCATCATTTTTCCAATCAATTTGAGACATCAGGATATCATAATAACTAGTTGCTATTTGGGGTCCTATTATGGGTCCATAATAATGTACACATCCATCATAAGGAAGTCTATTTTGTTGACTGTCGATAGCAAAAAGTTCCATAAGCTTAAATTATTTTAGAAACAGCTTAAGCATTATGCTTAGAAGCATCTTAAACGTATGAATTGAAAACAAAAATAGTTACCAAACACAATTCTGCAAAATCTTACGCCCTCTCATGGCGTTCCTTACATACTTAAATGTTGTAGCACAAAATATTTAATCATTTTTTGTGAAAGTTAGCTTCCACCCTTTTTAAATTAATTATTTATTTTTTTTAACAATTTTTTTGAGCAATATTGGTTAATGCAAATTGACATCAAAAAAGCTGCAGCACGGATATCGGGCCAAGTCCTCCAAACACCCCTGTTCTTCTCGAAATATTTAAGTGCACTGAATAAGGGGCAGACTTATCTTAAACTAGAAAACGAACAATACACAGGGTCTTTTAAAGCAAGAGGTGCATTAAATAAAATACTAAGCCTTTCTGCATCCGAAAAAGCCAAAGGGTTGATCACCGCCTCAACGGGAAACCATGCACAAGGATTCGCTCGGGCCCTTGAAATAGCAAATGTTGAGGGTACTATTTTTTTACCTACCAATGCCGAAGCATCCAAAGTCGAAGCTTTAAAAGCCTACAAAGTTAAATTAGAATTTCATGGTTCCGATGCATTATCAACAGAATTATACGCTATGAAATTTGCAGACAAATATGGGCAAATATGGATCTCTCCTTACAATGACCCCGAGATTATTGCTGGACAAGGAACCTTGGCTTTGGAGATGACTTCTCAATTGGATTCAATTGATGCAGTATTGGGCTGTATTGGCGGTGGGGGTATGATGTCAGGTGTAGCTACATGGTTGAATCAAGTGAGTCCCAAAACTAAAATCATTGGTTGTCTACCTGAAAACTCCCCTGAAATGTATCTCAGTGTCAAAAAAGGTGAAGTCGTTTTTAAGGAAACTCCCCTACCCACACTTTCAGATGGTTCGGCGGGAGGTTTAGAGTCTGATGCTATCACTTTTGATATCTGTAGAAAATTAATCCATGATTATGAACTTACGTCCGAAAGTGAAATTGCGCAAGCCATAAAATATATGGTAGATAAGCACCATAAAATTATTGAAGGTGCAGCTGCAGTGGCCTTAGCAAGCTTCTTCAAAAGAACCACGGAATTGGAAAATCAAACCGTGGTGATTATCATTTGCGGCGGTAACATAACTACTCAGAAATTAAAATCCTTAATGTGAGTTTAAATTGTGAACTTGAGCTCGATAAAGAAATGTCCTATTTAGGCTATGGAATGATTCATTTGAAAAATACTCCCTAATTTAAAAACCTTCGCTAGATTTAAATTTCTAATCCAAAAAATAAAATATTAAGTTTTATATCTTGAAAGTACAAATACATACAAACGTGCAAAAATATTTGATCCGTTATTTTTCATTGGAAGCAAACGATACAACGATCCAGAGTGAAGTTTTAGCAGGTGTAACGACCTTTTTAACCATGGTCTATATAACCGTGGTCAATCCCAGCATTTTATCAGAAACAGGTATGGATTTCGGAGCAGTATTTGTCGCCACTTGCTTAGCTGCCGCCTTAGGTTCTTTAATTATGGGGGTCTATGCCAATTATCCTGTGGCTTTAGCTCCCGGAATGGGGCAAAATGCGTTTTTTACTTATGGCATTGTGCTGGGAATGGGGCATACTTGGCAATCAGCATTAGGTGCTGTTTTTATATCAGGAATTATTTTTATGATCATCAGTATTCTTTCGTTGAGAGAAAAAATAATAAATGCCATTCCAAAATCTTTAAAATTAGGTATTTCAGCAGGGATTGGGTTTTTCATCATCCTTATTGCCTTAAAGGGAAGTCATATCATTGTGGCACAAAGCTCCACCCTACTAACCTTAGGTGATCTCTTCTCAATGCCTAGTCTTTTTACCCTTATGGGCTTCGCATTTATAGTTGGTTTGACTGCACGAGGGGTCAAAGGTGCCCTAATTATCGGAATTCTAACCATAACCCTTATAGGCTGGATGATGGATTTAGTAGTCTTTGAAGGTATTATATCGTTACCTCCTGATATTGACCCTGTTTGGATGAAAATGAATCTTTCAGCAGCTTTGAATGGATCAATGATCACCGTTATTTTGACCTTACTCTTGGTAGATATTTTCGATACTGCCGGTACATTAATAGGGGTAGGAACCCAGGCAAATTTACTTAATTCAGCCGGTAAACTCCCCAGGCTAAAACAAGCATTATTAGCAGATTCTACAGCCACTGTGGCAGGTGCTACACTAGGAACATCATCCACGACAAGTTATATTGAAAGTGCCGCAGGAATTAAAGCAGGTGGAAGGACGGGGCTCACAGCAGTCGTAACTTCGGGGCTTTTTATCCTCTGCTTGCTTTTTGCTCCTCTCGCACAAAGCATCCCTTCCTTTGCCACAAATGCTGCCTTGTTGTTCGTTGGAACCACTATGATACAATCATTGAAAGATCTAGACTGGACAGATCTGACAGAATACATACCTGCCATCCTAACGGCTATCATGATGCCTTTGAGTTATTCTATTGCTGATGGATTGGGCATAGGGTTTATGAGTTACGCTGCCATAAAAATAGCATCAGGAAGAAGAGACCAGTGCTCTTTGGCACTGTATCTCATCGCCATCCTATTCATGGGTAAGTTTGTTTTTTTATAACGTATACCAGTCACTCTATAAATAATTAAATTATGAAGAAACATTATATTTCTCCTGAAGACTTGTTGCAAGATTCCTTTCTGCTCGCTAAGAAAATTTTTGATTTGGACTATTATCCTAATCATATCATAGGTATTTTGCGAGGTGGGGCCCCTATTGCTATTGCCATCCATGAATATCTTGATTACATGGGGATCGAGAGTCAATACCATACCATCAAAATATCATCCTACAGCGATTTAGGTCAGCAAAAAAATCATGTCATTATAAAAGGATTATCGGTCCTTAGTGATGCTATCAAATCTGATGAAAAAATACTCATTGTGGATGATGTACTAGATACAGGACACAGTTTAGATGCTTTGTTAACTGAATTAGCGAATAAAAAAATCGGTCTAAATCCGAAAAACTGTAAGATTGCCTGCCCTTGGTACAAGCCTACAAGAAATCTCACATCTATTCAACCTAATTTTTATTTAAGAACAACGCATGAATGGTTGGTTTTTCCTCATGAATTGAAAGGGTTATCCGCAGAGGAAATTACATTAAATAAACATTCAATTTCAAAAATTATAATAAAAAAATAATTACTCATTTCGTCACTCATGTCCAATATGGAAAATAAAAATTTACCTGATGTGTTTTGTTAAAAATTTTACCTCACAGATTAATTAATAATTACTCTATCTTTATACGTTAACGAATAGAATTTAATTTTTAGTCAAAAAATGAACACATCAAAGACACTATTGATTCTTTTCTTAGGAATGTTTCCACTTTTTAAAATGAATGGGCAGCCTAATTATTCATTGACCGCTCACGATATAACCGAAAGGAAAACTGCGAAGCTTTCTAATAAAGCAGCCAAGAAATCTTTCAAAAAAGGGGCTTATAACAAGGGGCTTGTCCATACTGCTCAAGCCTTACGAAAAGCAGAAAAAAAAAATCATGTTTCGAAGGCACAAAATTTTTTGTTGAGCCATTACACCAATACAATCAATAAAAATTTACAAAAAATAATTTCCCTACAACAAAAATCTATCTCTTTTTTAGGGGATCAGACCGTAACCGATCGCGCTGAAATCCTCCATATATACCGTATCATGAATCAATATTGTAATATTTTAAATAATCTACATCCACGCAAGTTCAAAGCGGTTAAAAAGAAAGATTCAGATTTAGTCATACAGGTTGAGAACTATGAAAACTCAATAAATGCCTCCAAAATATTGTTTGAAGAAAGTCTTCAATTGGCTGCAAAGATGCATTATGAAAAAGGTATACGCTTAGCGCGTAACAATCAAAAACAAGATAACAAAGAGGCTGCAAAACATTTTAAATGGGCCTATGAGTACATACCTAATTACCGAGATGCTAGAAAAAAATATACCGATTTAAAAAAATTAGCGGTTACAAGAATGGGTTTTACCACATTTAAATCAGGAGGGGATTTTAGTCATACGGGCAATCTCATTGTGAATAGTGTATTAAAAAAATTTATGGCTAACGCTAACCAATTTGAATTCTTTGAAGTTTTAGATCGTACACAAATGAATGCCCTCATGATAGAACATGGGCTAAGGGAGTCTGAAATTATGGATCCTTCTGATGGCTCTAATTTTGGAAAACTGATTGGTGCGGATGTTTTATGTGTGGGAAGTATAGATCGGGCCGACGTCGATCGACAAATTGCACAACCTTATCGTCAATTATTCACAGAAAAGGTGACTGTTAGAGAAGAAAAATATCTCAACAAAAATGGCAAAGAGCGCACGCGATATATAAAAGATAATGTTTCAGCCACAGCACAATTGAATCAAAAATTTTCTATTGCTACTTTATCGGCAACCTATAAAATTTTTGATGTTGCCACAGGAGTATTACTCGACATAGGAGAGGTCAATGGAGAATATGAATGGAACTATGTTTGGATGTCATCCTTTGAAGGAGATAAAAGGGCCATTCCTGATGATATTCCAATAAATGAAACCCGATTTCCTACCCAAAACGAAATGATGCAACCCGCTAATGAATTTGCTGCCCAAGAGTTGTATAGGATGATCAGCAATTATGCTCGTAAAACTTTTGAATAATTTATTTCCCTCATATTCACAGAGTTTTGAGCAAAATAATTTTAAATCCCACTATCTCCTTTTTTCATCGTATTAATTCATAAAGAATCAAATACAAACCGTTCATCTACTATATCATGCATTCATAGATATTAAAGATGAATTAATATTAGATTTTATAGATTTATATACAATGCCTTTTTCAAATTGAAAACCAAATTATAATAATGATGAAATATATACCCATTTTTTTGAGCCTCCTATGGGGAGGATACCTCTGCGGGCAAGATAGATCTATTGAGATTGATAAAGTGGCCACCACACAACATCAAACAATTATTAAAGGTCAAAAAATAGCTTTTAAAGCCACTACGGGAACGCAACCCGTATGGGATGAGGCAGGTAAAACCATTGCTGCGGTGCATTATACATATTATGAACGAACCGACATAGATCGAAAGTCTATGCATCCTCTAGTTATTTCCTTTAATGGAGGACCCGGATCGGGTTCTGTTTGGATGCATTTAGCCTATACCGGACCCTCTATACTTAAAATTGACGACGAAGGATTTCCAGTACAACCCTATGGGATCAAAACCAATCCTTATTCCATTTTAGATGTTGCAGATATCGTATTTGTAAACCCAATTAATACAGGATTTTCCAGAATTACTGATCCTGAAGCCAAGAGGGAAACTTTCTTTGGCGTAAATGCCGATATTAAGTATTTGGCCGAATGGCTCAATACCTTTGTTTCAAGAGTCAATAGATGGGAATCTCCAAAATATTTGATTGGTGAAAGTTACGGAACTACGCGTGTATCTGGCTTAGCACTCGAGCTTCAAGAGCGGCAATGGATGTACTTAAATGGGGTCATCTTAGTTTCTCCCACCGGTATTGGTATTGATCGAAGTGGACCCGTGGGTGCTGCCAATGATTTGCCCTATTTTACAGCTACGGCATGGTATCATGGGAAACTTCCCAAAGTTTTACAAGAAAAAGACTTAGACGAAATATTACCTGAAGTAGAGGCCTACACCCTTGATAAGTTAATACCCACTTTGGCCAAGGGGGGGTTTGTAAGTATGGAAGAAAAGCAATCCGTAGCACAGCAAATGGCACACTACTCCGGTCTCTCAAAACAGACCATTTTAGATCACAATCTTGCCGTTCCTGCCTCATTTTTTTGGAAGGACTTACTGCGCTCAGAAGGCCATACCGTGGGACGTTTGGATTCTCGATATAAAGGTATTGACAGTAAAAATGCCGGTACCCGCCCTGATTATAATTCAGAACTAACCTCATGGTTGCATTCATTTACGCCCGCCGTAAATTATTACTACAAAAATGTACTCAATTATCAAACTGACATCAAATACAACATGTTTGGCCCAGTACATCCTTGGGATAGGTCCAATAATCATACAGGAGAAAATCTGAGACAAGCCATGGCCGAAAACCCTTACCTAAATGTTATGATTCAATCAGGTTTTTACGATGGAGCCACACAATATTTCGATGCAAAATATACTATGTGGCAAATAGATCCAAGTGGTCGATTAAAAGATCGCTTCAGGTTCAAAGGCTATCGTTCAGGTCACATGATGTACCTGCGTAAAGAAGATTTGATTAAAGCCAATGATGACATTAGGGAATTTATAAAACAGAGTACTCCAACCACAGGACAACCCGCTAAATATTAAGACTTATTACAGGAAGAAAGTCCAAGATCATGCTGAACAAGCTAATCCCTTATCTACATGACCCCTCAAGAGACTAAGTATAGCACTCTTAGTTTCATGTTTTTTGAAGGAGTGATTTATTATAAAACTGAAACTATATCTTTTCTAGTGGATAAAAATTAAATGAAAAGTATTCAACTCCTTTCCGCTTACTTCTATAAGGTTTTCAACATTATATTTCCAATTCACTAATTACTTAGTCAAAATAAAATAGCTTTTCAATTTTTACATTCAGCTCTTTGGAAATCTTCATGGCTAATTCTAAACTTGGTTTATACCGATATCTCTCTATGGAAATTATAGTTTGTCTGCTCACACCTACACACTTTCCAAGATCATCTTGAGTAAGATTTTTTTTGTTCCTGAACTCTTTTAAATTATTTTTTAAAATCATTTTAAAAGGTTCTATATAAGTAAAGCTGATATATGGACTTAATTATAGACACAAATAAAAGTAGGGAAATAATCAAAAAAATAATTCCTCCGGTATTTAGTAATATTGAATTTGATAGAAGCATTCCAATAAAAACAAATAGTGACAACTCGTAGAGTAAGTAACCTAATTTGTATGATTTGGAGTTGATCATGTCATCTCGTTCATCTACTGTTGTTTTAGTTTTAAAAATTAGTTCAAGCACCGCGTAAGCAATCGAAAAATAAAGCACCGCAAATATGATTATCGATGTAATTTTTCTAATTAAGTTATTGATTGAAATCAAATCATCACCTTGATTTACGTAAAAAAATGGCAGAAAAATAAATCCAAATGATATTGAAAATACAACTTCAATAAGAATAGAAGTTTCTTTTTTGGATAAAGACATTTCAGATTTTTTATTTTTGAATTAATCTTAATACCAAAACCGACAATTTTGCAAATGAAAAAGTAAAAAGACCAAATATAGGAGATAGAATGGCTACTTTAAGTCCTCCTGCAATAATCGAAGGAGCTGCTCCTCCCGTTGCTTCAATTACATCAAAAGCTGTTATTAATCCTATAAACGCTCCTAAAACACCTAAAGCTAAACCCAAGGTTCCACTATCTCCAATGTGTTTGAGCATTCTTTTCGAAGTCTCTTTATTAGTCTTGATAGTTAAGAAGCTTTTAAGCATGAAGTAAATTGATAGCAACAAACAAATAAGAATGAGCGACATAAACAAAGCACCCCCTTCTAAAAATCTATTAAATAAAGTTGTTCCAATTAATCCTATTATCATTGACATAATTCTAAGTATTTTAAGTTTCATTTTATTAATGTTAAGCTTACTTTACAAGTATACATAAATTAATGTTAAGTCTCCTTAACATTAATTTATTTTTTAATCCTTACAATTTAGGTCAACATAAAAAACATTAACTAACGCGATACTGTCTATCGCCCATCCAAAGTATGATGATGACCCCAATAAACCTGCTTTAACTTTACAAGTTCTTGATAATTATATATGAAGCAAGTACTACACCTTTGATCGATAATTAGCATTGCATGTATTACATATAACTACTTTTTTATAATTTCAACCTATTAACTAGAATAAAGTAATGGAAAATAGCAGTTATTTAAAAGAGAACTTCTTGGAGATGATCGATAAACAATTGATCACGCATTACCTCATCAACCCACAACGCATATTGTTGCGGAGAAGGATGCAGTTGATCATGGGTAATCAAGCTGCTATCAATCAAAGCCTTCTCTGAAATTGATGTGATATCAAAATACCAGACTCCTTTGTCATTTGTGATTCTTTTATTTATCCAATTAAATTTAGCCAGTTCAGCCGTAATTTCTTCCTTATTCTTCATTCCGAAGGGAGTGTATCCATAATTGGGAATCGATAAAACGAATACTCTATTTTTATCTCCGCCTGCTCGTTCAATGGCTAATTTGAGTAATTCTTCAAATGCCGGCTCATAACTCGTCACTATTTTTCCTTGATATTGATCATTGACCCCAATGAGTAAGGAAACTAAATCATAATTAAACTTTTCATGAGTAGCCAAAGCTGCTTTAAGCTCATCCGTCCGCCAACCCGTCTGAGCTATGATAGTAGCTGAATCTAAATAAATTTTATGCCTCTTAAGTGAATCTATCAATTGATTGGGCCATCTGCCAAGTGCCTCAACACCTTCTCCAATGGTATAGCTATCGCCTAACGCCAAATAAGAAAAAGATGGTACTAGCTGATTCAATAATGTTACTTTTTGATCTTGACTATCTTTATTCATATTACCAGAAGTCATACAATTACAGAGGAAAAGTAGCAGACAACAAAAAAACGTTGATATAAATGCCGTGAACCTTATAATAAAATTAACACTCAAAATGAATAATCTAACTCAAGTACAAAAAAACAGACTCTATCTCTCTCTTTGAAATAGTTAATTTTCATAAAATGTATTTTATGGCACATCTAAAGGTAAAATTTTAAACCAAAACTACCCTTAACAAAATGTAACTTAAATAATACCTAAATCTGCTATTTTTTTTTTAAATTGAAAACAAATGATGTGATATGTTAAACAAAGGTAAAAGTGCAAACCCTTTATTTATCATATCATCTCTTCGTTTCAAGAAACAATAACTGGTAAATACAAAATCCTAAATTTAAATTAATGAAAAATATTAAAAAAATACTTGGGATCAGTACTCTTTTATTTTGGCTGCTTATTGGATGTCAAAAAAAAAATCACTCAGAATGGTTTTATTTATTTGATGGCACAAGCCTAGATGGTTGGCGGGCATTTAATGGGGTTGAATTACCTTCTGGATGGAGCATAAAAGAAGGTTCACTCACTTTTAATACAAAGTTAAAAAATGAGGCAAATTATAAGGGGGGTAAAACTATCATTTATGCCTTGGAAGAATTTGAAAATTTTGAACTTTTTCTTGAATGGAAAATATCCGAAGGAGGTAACAGTGGTGTTTTTTATCATCTCAACGAAGAATTTGAAGACATTATAGCACCTGAATATCAGCTTATTGATGATTTAAAATGGAGTGAGTACAACAATAATATTACACTCAAAGAATGGCAAAAAACGGGTGCAGACTATGCCATGCATACCCCAGATACCACAAAAAAAATTGTTAAGCCCGCTGGAGAATGGAATACAACAAAAATTGTTTTCACGCCTGAACGTGTAGAATATTGGCACAATGGTGTGAAACTACTCTCATTTGTACCTTGGAGTGAGGATTGGTATGAGCGGAAAAGCAAGGGTAAATGGAAAGACAGTCCTAATTATGGTAAATTTAAATCAGGATATATAGGCCTCCAAGACCATGACAGTCCTATTTGGTTTAAGAATATAAAAATAAAAAAACTTTAATTCATATGAATATGAACAAACGAGAATTTTTAAAAAATGTGGCAGCATTATCTACCCTTACTGTGCTACCGGGATGTAATTGGGAAACTTCTGAGCAAAAGAAACTGAGAACAGCCCACATAGGAGTAGGAAATATGGGTGCTGAAGATTTAAAAGCAATCTCTTCGCATGATATGGTCGATGTTGTAGCGTTATGTGATATTGATTCAAATAATTTAACTGCAGCAGGTAAACTACATCCAAAAGCCAAAAAATTTGAAGACTATCGAGAGTTATTTAAGAAAATGGCAAACAATATTGATGCTGTTATCGTATCAACGCCCGATCACACCCATGCTCCAGCTTCTATGATGGCCATGAACCATGATAAACCTGTATATTGCCAAAAACCACTCACGCATCATGTGACCGAAGCTCGGGCAATGAATCAATTGGCGGCCGAAAAAAAACTCGTGACCCAAATGGGTATTCAAGTACATTCTTTCTATGACTATAAATTAGCCACCTCACTCATTCAATCAGGGATCATCGGAAAAGTAAGTACCGTACGGGCATGGTCTCCTAAAAATTGGGGCTACGATGGTCCTGAACCAGAAGGAAGCGACCCCATTCCAGGACATTTAGATTGGAATTTATGGCTAGGAACTTCCAAGGAAAGACCCTTTAAAAAAAACGTTTACCATCCAGGTAACTGGCGTAAATTATTGGATTATGGATGTGGTACCCTTGGTGATATGGGAGTACATATTTTTGATACCCCATACAATGCACTAGCATTGGATGTACCATTAACTGTCACCAACAATTGCCGCCCCCCTACCGGTTTTGGCTATCCTGAAGTCAATACCGTAACTTATGAATTCCCGCAAACACAATATACAACCGAGACCCTGAAATGGGTATGGTATGATGGCCCCAGTGCTCCAGAAATGCATAGCGATTTGGAATTACCTAATGGAGGAGTATTCCCTGATCAAGGGGCAATGTTTATGGGAGAAAAAGGTAAATTATTATTGCCACATTTTATGGAGTTACCTCGACTTGTTATAGATGGGGCCTATGCTGAGCTTGATCAAGGTTTAATTGATAGCTTTAAGTTGGGCGCGCCCATCAGAGATTATGAGACAGAAGGTAAAAAGCACTATCACCAATTTGTCGATGCTTGTCTAGGAAAAGCAACGACTAGCGCACCATTTTCTTACTCAGCGAAACTAACCGAAACAATACTACTAGGAGTCATTGCAGGCAGGTTTCCCAATGAAACCCTACATTGGGATAGCCAAAAAGCTAAATTTTCTGAATTGAAAGCAAATACCTATTTGGACGGTTCATATCGGTCTTTCTAAATCAGATAGGTTGGAATAAAAAATTAAGCCCCTTTTAATATCAAGAAAAAGGGGCTTTGATGTGTTTAAATCTTAATTAAATAAGCTGCCATCATAATAAGCCACTTGACCAATGATCTTACCTACCTTATTAAAATCATGACTTAAGTGTATAAAAATTACAACGTCCTCGCCCGTAGCCTTATTTTTAAAACGAAAGTTCCACCATGATAAAACCGTAGATCCATCGCCATTGTAAGCCAAATAATCGGGGTATCCATATTCATCCATACTCACAATTTCAAAATTGGTCAGTAAATCTTCTACCTGAGCACGTTCATCTGATTTCGAATGACTTTCCCCTCGTGGTGCATTTATATCATTAAATTTTGCATTATCGGCAAACTGTTCGTAAGCCAAATCTAAATCTCCAAGCTCCAAAGCTGAAATCATGGTCCTAACCGTGTTTATGTACGGATGATCCTTATAAATAGTCCCATTCTCTATAGTACTAAATGTATTTGAATATTTTTGAAAAATTGCCATGTTAGCTCGAACGATCATACTCTTGATTTGAGTCCCATCTTTACTTAAAACAAAAGATCTATCAATAGGGGTTTCTATTTTGAAACCTGTTTCCTTGTCCACACCATAAAAAACATCCCAAGTATCTATCCAAGTTCCTGATTTCTTATACTCCAACGCATCAGGATAAGATTTTCCACGCTTGGTAATCTTAAAACCTTTTAGCTGACTGCTCCAATAAATTGATTCATTGATCAAACCTTGCTTATCTTTACCCTTGTAATCTTTATTAGTATTCAACCCATTATAACCTCTAAAATCATCGGTGAGAATGGCCTCAAGCGTTGTCTTATCTCCGGCAACGTAAGCTTTGGTGAATTTGTGCATGAGCTCAATTCCTGGATGCTCATCGAAAATCTTACCATTATTGTTTTTTTGTGACATCGCTGCGGTGGCAAGCGCTAATATGGCAGCTATAGTCAGTTGAATTTTATTTTTCATGTTAATTTTTGTTTAAAATTAGTCTTATCAATTAGTCAATATATGACGCAAATATGAAGAAAAATATAGACATATACATCTGCATATTATACACATAACGTTTACCACTAATCTCTTTTTAAATTTTTAATCAATTACTACCTATTTTGAAACATCAAAAAAGAATTAATTTACAATCACAACAAAAAATTCAATAACTCTTCCTAAGATATCGATGATAAATATTCAAAAAAGAAGATTGCCAGCAGAATGGGAGCGCCAAAGTTTTATTCAATTCACCTTACCTCATAAAAACAGTGGCTGGGCCAACAATTATGAAAAAGTAGTGGTCTGCTTTGTCCATATTATTGAAAAAGTAGCTCAATTTGAACCTGTGGTGGTCGGCTGTGAAAACATATCAAATATCCAGAGTTTGTTTAGCAATCACACTAAATTTCCTATTCATTTTGTGGAAGTAGCCTCCAATGACAGCTGGATAAGAGATCATGGCCCCATTACTATATTGGAAGATGATCAACCCATATTATTAGATTTCACATTTAATGGATGGGGAAACAAATTTGAATCTGCCTTAGACAATAGGATTACCCTCAAACTTTCTAAGACTTTATTTAAGACTTTTACCATAATATCTAAAAAATTCATCTTGGAAGGTGGCTCCATAGAGTCAGATGGCAAAGGCGTACTCCTTACGACAACAAGATGCTTGCTATCCAATAACAGGAATTCAAATATGACCCAAAGTCAAATAGAACATTTTCTCAAAAAAGAACTAGGATTAAAAAAGATACTTTGGTTAAATCATGGCGCTCTCATTGGTGATGATACTGATGCCCACATTGATACCCTAGCTAGATTTTGTTCCGTTAATACAATTGCTTATATGAAATGTGAAGATTCAGAGGATATTCATTTTGATACCTTAAAACGCATGGAAGATGAGTTGATGAATTTTAAAGACTTGTCAGGCAATAAGTACAAGCTCGTCGCACTTCCTATGCCCGATCCCTGCTATGATCAAAAAATGAATAGACTACCCGCTACTTATGCTAATTTTCTCTTTGTAAACGATGGTGTCTTGGTCCCAACCTATGGAGTGAGGCAAGATCGAGAAGCCTTAAGCAACCTTCAACATATTTTTCCAGAGCGGACGGTCATCGGAGTTGATTGCCATCCACTCATTCAACAAAATGGATCCTTGCATTGTATTTCCATGCAATATCCCTCCGCTGTAAAATTGATGATCAAATGACTTATCTATTAAAATTTTTAATTTTGACATTATGACTAAAATAAAAGTTGGAATTGTTCAGCAAAAGTGCATTGCTTCAAAAAAAACCAATATTGAGGTGAGTATTGAAGGTATTCGCCACTGTGCTTCGGAAGGCGCACAATTGGTGGTACTCCAAGAACTACATGCCAGTACATATTTTTGTCAGCAGGAAACACCCAGTAACTTTGACTTAGCCGAATCTTTACCAGGAACGACATATGATAAGTTTGCTGAAATAGCAAAATCATTAAATATTGTTTTAGTCACCTCTCTATTTGAAAAGCGAAGCAATGGTCTCTTTCATAATACCGCTGTCGTTTTTGATAAAGACGACCAAGAGGTAGGTAGATATCGAAAAATGCATATACCAGATGATCCTGGCTATTATGAAAAATTTTATTTTACGCCGGGAGATTTGGATTTCAAGCCCATCACAACATCTTTAGGTAAGCTAGGTGTTTTAATTTGCTGGGATCAATGGTTTCCAGAAGCTGCCCGATTAATGGCCATTGCTGGGGCAGACTTCTTAATTTATCCCACGGCCATTGGTTATGATCCAGAGGACTCTATTTCTGAAAAATCTAGGCAGCATGATGCTTGGATGACTTCTCAACGTGCCCACGCCATAGCCAATTGTATCCCAGTGATTTCAGTTAATCGCGTAGGATTTGAAGAGGATCTGAGCCATCAAAAAAAAGGTATTGATTTTTGGGGATCCAGCTTCGTGGCTGGTCCTCAAGGTGAAATACTGTGGCAAGCCGATCAGAATGAAGCCTGTAATCAAGTGGTAGAAATTAACCAAAATCGTACTGAAACAGTACGAAGAATATGGCCATTCTTTAGGGATCGGCGCATTGATGCCTATGGAGAGCTCATCAAAAGATTTATTGATTGATAGGATTCAGTTACAGACCTATTTCAAGGAATCGATTCAATCCATTTAATCGTTTCCCAAACTTTCACTCCCTGATTGGCTCGTTGAGCATCTACTGTTGAACAACCATTGCGCATTTGATTCGAAAGTTTATACATGATGATGTTCACTCTTTTTTCTTCAGTATCAGCCCTACTATGGGTTTCTACCGAATCCTCAGGCAGATTAGAAAATAGAACATTTTACCATTTACCGGTAACAATGTCTCCTGTTACAAGAATTCCTTTTTGAGACAACATACCCACACCACCAGATGAGGCAATTATCTTCCAATCTACTTCGATTAAAGATAAAATTCCATTACCTGATTGAACAATAATAAAATCAACAAATAGAAAAACTAATTTTCACCACTTTAACTGAATTTTAAGTCATATAATACCTCATAACAATGGAAATTACTCTTTATCAAAATTCAAAAAACGAAATGATTAGAATAATTAATGACAATTTTTAGATCACTAAATTTAGATCACCAAAAATGATACCAATCAAATCCTTTTAATTCTTGAAATTCTTATCAGTGATTGATTTTAAATAAAAACTAAATTAGATAACCATTGAAGACATCAAATTCATCAATAATACAAATATAACCCAGGGTAAGAATGATAATAAAAGTTGATTTAGGTTGATTCCGTTAATATTTTGCGCATCCCTCTGAGAAATACATAATCTTGTAGTCTCAAATTCACCTGTAAATCTCCCACTGCGTGAAATAAAGAATTTTAAGACGACTTATCTTAAAAAATAAGTAAAATTGATTAATTTTTAAGTTAATTTGATCTCACGTTTAGCATACGTTTTAGATTCAAAACAACCTAAATAGTGCCACAAAACTATCTTAATTTGAAAAAAAATATCAAAAATATATTTCACTTCTTACTTTCCGAACCTACTAAAAAACAAAGTGAGAAAATTATTTTGAGCATCGCCATCGCAAGCTTTGTAATACATCTCATGCTGATTTTTATGGTTCAACTAAATATAATCCACTTAGAATCTAGCCTTTTTGACAGCCCCATCGCAGCCATTTATACCCCTTTTTCATTTATTTTATTGTATGAGGTCTATTTAGTCATTTACTATTTACCAAGATCTATAACCACTTATATTGGCAAACAATATGAAATCATCACACTCATCGTTATCAGACGTCTGTTCAAAGACCTATCTGAATTGAAACTCTCCACTAATTGGTTTGAAATTAAAAATGATTTACAATTTACTTTCGATATTATTGCCTCTGTCGTAATGTTTTATCTCCTCTACCTTTTTTACAGACAGAGTAGACCTCAGCACTCAGAATCTCAAAAAGTAATCACCAATAACATCGATGGATTTATAACTTTGAAAAAAGTCATCGCTGCTAGCCTCGTGCCCATACTCATCATCATTGCTACTTATAGTCTAGCAAATTGGACACTTTCACTTTTTAATTTAAATGCCATAATTGAAACTTCATTTAAAGATATCAATAACATATTTTTTGATGAGTTTTTCACGCTATTAATAGTAGTAGACGTGATTTTATTATTGGCCTCATTTTACTATACAGACAAATTTCATAAGGTCATTCGTAACTCCGGATTTATCATTTCTACCATCTTAATTCGCCTGTCCTTCTCGGTAAGTGGGTTATTAAACATTGGTCTCATCTTGGGTGCGATCGTATTCGGCCTACTTATTTTATTGATTCATAACAAATTCGAAAAGGAATTGAGCTGAAACTAAAGTTGACTACTATTAGTGAGCAGATATTAATAATTGAAAAATTGTCGGATCAGCTTAACCAAACATGGATTTATTCTTTGGTCTGGTGAAATGTATTCTTAGAAACATAAAGTTCATCAAACAACATGGCATGAGGCAAGGTCAGCAAAGAAATAAATACGAAAAAATAGGTAAAAAATACAGCCCAATCATTAGGATCCAAATAATAAATTAGACTGTACATAGCCGCAATAGTTAGCAAGCTAAAAGGACTCAAATCTTTTAAAAAAATGATAAATGTATAATCAGCAGAACGATCCTTCATCCAAAAAAATTGATGCCGCATTGCATTGATTGAATGAAACAAAACAAAATATAGGGCAAAAGCAACAATGAAGGGTAGTAGAGAATAACTCAGTAATAAATAAATAGAAAAAAAAGTCAATCGAATGACCGCGACTCTACGGATTACTCCGGTAAAAAGAAGATAAGCTACATAAGCATAACCCACCAGATGTATGACTAAAATCGTAATTATTTGGAAATCTTTCGGTATTCTGGATATGGGTTGTGAACCAATGAAATTTAGGGTAGGTAGCAAGTCATTGAATTTCAAAATAATTGGACTTACTAATACAATCAACCCCCAACTTAAATTAAGTAACGGATTTTTTGGGGTTTCGGCAATATCCTCAATTAATTCTTGCCCAAAATGATAAGTAGACAAAATAATGAAAATCAACAACGCTTTCAGTGGCATCAACACCCACCACAACAAAAAACCTAAACCCACGGAAACATAGATCAAAATAAATTTTCTAACATTACTTTTTTTTGAAAACTTGAGGTATATCTTATGATCAATAGCACCATGAGGTACACCAAAAAACAAAATAGCAGTCAATGCAATTATGTTCGTCAAATCATCGTCAGGGGTAAACATCAAATAAAATGATCCCACGACTAAAGCAAATCCGTATTGTAAATATTTAGTCATAAAAAAAGAGGACACAAGATGCCCTCTTTTAATGAATTAAATGATATTAATCTTCTGCTTTATTACCACTGCTAACAGCCAATGAATAAATCACAAGCCCAAAACCGATTTTATTTATAGCATCTCCAATATTATAAATAATATCTAGAGATTTCGGATCTAGTACTCCAGCCAACAAACCATCAGTAGGTATCGTCATATATCCAATCGGATAAATAGCCCATCCAACTAATATAAACCATGCTAGAGTATTGAAAGCTTTTTGCAAATGGGGATCATTCGATCCTTGTGATAGCTTTTTAGCAGATCCAAACCATACTTCATAGAAAATACCTACGTAACCTAGGGTAGATATAGCCCCCCAGATAGCACTAGAATCTCTAAATACTGTTTCTCCTAAGTATCCACCAATGAGCATCCAAAGAGAATAAGCAATCATTTTCCACAAAAGGTCCATTTTGGCTCCAAAAGCCTTTAAAATAAGATAAAATTCAACACACATCAAGGGTACTGTTAATATCCAATCAATATATCTAAATTCGGTAGGTGAACTTTGCATCTCTGACCAATAATCTCTCATGTAAAAGTAATGGACTGCAGCAATGAAAGTAATCAATCCTGAAATCAACATTGAAGTTCTCCATTTACCTTGAACATTCCCCATTTCGAGAAAGAAGAATACAGTAGCAGCAAGCATGGCCATACTACCTATAAAAAAGGTAAACCCAACGTAGTCTCCAGACTGCAAAATAGCGTTAAGTGTAAAATTCATAGTTTTTATTTTAGGTTAAAAAATTTTAATTTAAAAGTCAATTTAATTAAAAAAAATTAAAATTGGTTTCTCTAATTGAATTATAAATTGTAAATAATGACATATTTATAAATTTTACAAATATTTTACCCACAAATTAAACAAAGTGTATCTAAATGCCCTTTAAATGGATAAAAATAAAACTCTTTGTATTTAAGCCTAAAAAATGAATCCAATTATTCGAAAGGGTATAGGTATGCTTTTAGGATTAGTAGCTGCTGGACTGGCAAGCATCAGATTTATGGCTGGTTTTAGAAAAAATGAAACCAATTGGGTTTTTCCTATTTTAATTGCGGGTATCCTTCTACTAATTTTCTATTCAATTTGGGATGACACCCAAAATAAAAACAATTAATCCGTATTTACTTTACTACGGGTAATAATACTCCTTCCTAAAGTGACCTCATCAGCATATTCAAGTTCACCTCCCACAGGAATTCCTCTCGTTATCGAGGTTACTTCAACGTCTAACTCTTCCAATTGCTTGGTTAAATAAAAAGCAGTAGTATCTCCTTCCAAAGTGCCACTAAGAGCTAAAATAATCTCCTTTATCTCTCCTTGACTAAGTTTGATCCGGTTGATTAGGCTAGCGATCATCAACTCATCTGGTCCAATCCCATCAATGGGGGAAATTCGACCTCCTAAAACATGAAACATACCATTGTATTGACCCGTATTGCGTATCGCTAATACATCAGGCGTTTCTTCTACCACGCAAATCAGTGTTGAATCTATAGACATCGTCTTACAAGTACAGTCTTCGATATCGCTGATGATATGGCACATCTCACAATATTTAATATTCTCACGCAATTCTTTCAATTTCTGTGTGAGTAGTAAAGTCTGATCCTTTGGCTGTTTTAAAAGATGCAACGCTAGCCTTAAAGCTGTTTTCTTTCCTATACCGGGTAACTTTGAAATTTCCTCAACAGCTTGCTCAACCAGTTTTGAAGAAAATTCCATTTATTCAATAACAGCTTTAATTCCGGCTTCAGAGAGAGCTTCTCTCATAGGTTTCAATATTTCATAGCTCCCTTTTTTCACAAGACATTTTCCTTTATAATGAATGATATAAGTACATTGCTCTGCCTGAATAGGGCGATGTTTACATACCTTTATCAATGTCGAGGTGACATGATCAAAAGTATTATAGTCATCATTATATACAATTAGACCTCTTTCCTTCTCTTGATCAATATCATGTTCTACCTCAACCAGTTCTTCAACTTCCGGCTCAAAATTCATTTTCATTGATTATAATTTGATACAAAGTTATCAATAACTATTATTTTGCAACTAATCTAAGCTCATTAAAAGAATGAATTCTCTATTTGTGCTGCTCATTATTGGTGGTTATTTTATTTTATTAATTGCTATTTCTTGGTTGACTTCTAAAAATAGTACGGCTCATTCCTTCTACGATGGAAATNGACAATCTCCTTGGTATCTGGTCGCTTTTGGCATGATTGGAGCTTCTCTTTCGGGAGTTACNTTTATCTCAGTNCCTGGTGAGGTTGGTAANAGTAATTTTTATTATTTTCAAATGATTCTGGGATATCTGGTGGGGTATGGCATCATTGCCCAAATATTNTTACCCCTCTACTACAAGCATAACCTTATTTCGATATATACTTATCTTGATGAACGTTTAGGATTTTGGTCCTACAAGTCTGGTGCCTTTTTCTTTATATTAAGTCGAGTCATTGGGGCTTCTTTTAGACTTTTTCTCGTAGCAAGTGTGCTTCAATTTGCTATTTTCGATAATTATGAATTACCTTTTTGGGTTGCCGTTGTATTCGCAGTTCTGTTAATTTGGCTTTATACATTTAACGGTGGAATTAAAACAATTGTTTGGACAGACACCTTTCAGACCACCTTTATGCTTGTTGCAGTTTTGGTGAGTATTTATTTTATTAAAGAAGATCTCAACTGGTCTTGGTCTACCTTATCTACCCAAGTTTACAACGACAGTAAGAGCACGATTTTCATTTGGGACTGGCAACACAATCGTAATTTTTTTAAACAATTCTTTTCTGGTGCCTTTATTGCCGTAGTAATGACCGGGCTCGATCAAGACATGATGCAAAAAAACTTGACTTGCAGGAATTTAAAAGAATCTCAAAAAAACATTTATTGGATGAGTCTCAGTCTGATTCCCGTCAATTTACTTTTTATGACACTTGGGGTGTTATTGTATCAGTTTGTAGAACTCAAGGGTATCACAGTACCCACCGGAACAGACAATCTATTCCCCTATTTAGCTATAGAACATTTTTCTTCGATTGCTGGCATTGCATTTCTGCTGGGTATTACTGCAGCAGCTTACTCCAGTGCCGATTCAGCACTCACCGCACTGACGACTTCTTTTTGTATAGATTTTTTAAATTTCAATGCTGATAATTTTGAATCTAAAAAGCAAACTAAATTAATGGTTCATATTGGTTTTTCCTTGGTACTGATCGGAGTAATTCTCTTTTTTAAACTGATCAATGACCAAAGTGTAATCAATTCCATTTTTTCAGTCGCAGGATATACTTATGGCCCTTTATTAGGTTTATTTTCCTTTGGTATTTTTACTCGTCGAATTATTAAGGACCAATGGGTCCCCCTCATTTGTGCAGTCGCTCCGATTTTTTGCTACGTGCTGAGTCAACATTCAAATGAATGGCTGAATGGCTATCAATTTGGCTTTGAGTTACTCATGCTCAACGGAGCCTTTACTTTTCTGGGACTTTGGCTTATTAGTGAAAAATCAAGGTAACTCTTTTACTGGATCCCAAAAAAAATATTCAAAGTTCTGAATTTGATCATTTGTAACCTCTATGTTCTCGGCTTCTAATAATTCTTGCATGCGATTGGGGGTTTCAAAAAAATGCTTCCCAGTCAGAACACCCACCCGATTCACAACTCTATGCGCCGGCACATTAGGTAAATTATGCGCTGCATTCATAGCCCATCCGACCATTCTTGCACTTGATGGCATTCCCAAATATTTTCCTATCGCTCCATAAGAAGTTACTCTGCCCTGCGGAATTAACATGACAACTTCATAGACATCTTGAAAAAATGACGATCTTTGACTCATAGCTCAAGTTGTAATCTAAATAATTTAACCATGAAAAACTTGCTCATCTCCGGTGCATTAGGTGGCCTAGGGAGGCCAATGACACATTATTTTTCATCAAAGGGATATCAAATATTGGGAACAACTTCACCTCGCAAGACAGCTACAAACGAGAAAAACATTAAATATTATCCTTTAAATTTAATGGATGAAAATGCTACACTTCAACTTATTGACAAGCTCCAGTCGGAAAACAAGCAGATAAAAGCTGCTATTTTACTAGTGGGAGGATTTGCTATGAATAACTTATCTAATGCCAAATTAAGTGATTACGAGCATATGATTAAATTAAACTTTTTTACCGCCATCAATATCATAAAACCCGTTCATAAATGGCTGCAAGAAACAGGTGGTGGTGATATTTTCATGATTGGATCACGCCCTTTGTTTGAAGGTTCTACCAGTGAAATACTACCCTATACCCTCTCAAAAAGTCTCCTATTACAATTGACCCATTCGTTAAATGAATCAAGCACTGAAAATAATGTTTTCACGTCTCTTATAGTGCCTGGGACAATAGATACACCTTTCAATCGTCAGCAAATGCCAGATGCAGATTTTACCAAATGGACAAAGCCTCAGGATATTACACGTGAAATTTATCAAGTGATGGAAAAAAAAGATGCTACTGTCAAAAAATCTGTTGTAAAATTGTATTAAAATAAATATTAAAAGATGGTTGAAATCATGAATCGAACCAAAAGATAACTTGTTCGTTAACTAAACTAAGTTGCTCATTTAATAATCTTATCCCCAAAAAATAAAATGTCTGAAATAATTAAAACTACAGAAATTGCCAAAAAATACATCATGGGTACCGAGACCATTCATGCACTTAAAACTGTTTCCATTACCATAAAAAAGGGAGAATATGTAGCCTTCATGGGCCCTTCGGGATCAGGAAAGTCAACACTAATGAATCTGATAGGTTGTCTCGATACACCTTCTAGAGGTCAATACATTCTCAACAATCAAGATGTCAGTGATCTTACGGAAAACGAATTGGCAGAAATTAGAAATAAGGAAATTGGATTTGTTTTTCAAACCTTTAATCTTTTACCTAGAGCCTCCTCACTGGAGAATGTTGCTCTGCCTCTAGTATATGCAGGATATTCAAAGGCAGACCGTGAAGCCAAAGCCTATGCGGTATTAGAAGGAGTTGGATTGGGAGATCGCGCTTATCATAAACCCAATGAGCTCTCCGGAGGGCAAAGACAAAGAGTGGCCATCGCCAGAGCTTTGGTAAATGATCCAAGTATTATCCTCGCCGATGAGCCTACAGGTAATTTAGATTCTAAAACTTCTCATTCGATTATGGCCCTTTTTGAGAAACTTCATACTGAAGGAAATACCATTGTTATGGTGACGCATGAAGACGATATCTCCAGGTATGCACATCGGATTGTAAAGCTTCATGATGGCATCGTAGAATCTGACGAAAAAAATAAAGAAATCATTACTCCTGAATTCACTTAATTATGGCACTAAAAATATATACAAAAACTGGAGATAAAGGAAAGACTTCCTTACTAGGAGGTGAAAAAATAGCCAAATCTGACACCCAAATCGAAGCCTATGGGAATGTTGATGAGTTGAATGCTTTTGTTGGTTTGCTACAAAACCAATCTGAAATAACCAGTTCAAAAGAGAATCAGCTTATCTGGATTCAAGAAAATCTTTTTTCTATAGGTTCATTACTTGCCTGCTCAACCGACTTTAAAGGCATAAGGTTACCTGAAATATCAATAACTCATATTAGAAAGCTTGAAACATGGATTGACAAATATGAAGAAAATTTACCAGAGCTTAATTCCTTCATATTACCTGGAGGTCACCCAACCGTTTCTACTTGTCATATTTGCCGAACAGTATGCCGAAGAGCAGAACGATCTATTATAAAATTGTCTATCCATAAAGAAATAGATGAAAATATCACTTCATTTATCAATCGGCTTTCCGATTATTTCTTTATCCTTGCTAGAAAAATATCCAACGATCTAAATTTGGACGAAACCCCTTGGATAGGTAATAAATGAAATAATGAATCAAAAATGTCCATCGACCGTAAAGTATCTATTACGAAAATATCCCAGTCCAAATTAGAGGCTACTGATTTAATCAGCCCCATATTTGGAAAGGTCTATTCTGATCACATGTTACGTTGTGACTTTAAAAAAGGTGCATGGCAAGATTTGAAAATTATCCCTTATGCGGATATCAGCATCAGTCCTGCAAATTCAACCTTGCACTATGCTGCTACGATTTTTGAGGGATTAAAAGCATATAGAAATATACACGAAGAAATTGTGGTTTTTAGACTCCAAGATAATGCTAAACGGATGATGGTTAGTGCAGCCCGCATGTGTATGCCTGTTGTTCCTGAATCTATATTTATGACCGGCATTAGCGAGTTACTTAAAGTTGATGAGAATTGGATAACCAATCATCCAGGAACCTCACTTTACATTAGACCATTTCAAATAGCCATGGATCCATATCTTGGCATACGGCCTTCAGACGACTATACTTTCATGATCATCACAGGTCCTGTTGGTGCCTATTACTCACAACCCCTCAAAGTTAAAATTGAAACCAATTATGCACGTGCCGTCGTGGGAGGAACTGGATTTGCAAAAACAGGTGGAAATTATGCAGCAGCTCTGAAACCTGCCCTTGAAGCACAAAAAAAAGGTTATGATCAACTGATTTGGACCGATGCTGTGTCGCATGAGTATATTGAAGAATCAGGTACAATGAACATCATGTTTATAATTAAAGATATACTCATTACTGCTCCTATTGGAGATACTATTTTAAATGGTATCACAAGAGACAGCATCTTGACCATCGCCAAAGATCAAGGCATGGAGGTTGAAGAGCGACCCATTGCTGTATCTGAAATTATTCAGTCCATCGAGCAAGGAAATCTGCAAGAAGTATTTGGTGTAGGTACTGCAGCCACCGTAGCTCCCATTAAAACTATAGGATATAATGGTGTTGATTATGAATTGAGTGATGTCGAATCTAGGAAATATTCTCTTGGATTTTTAGACACCTTAGATAAAATCAAATCTGGTGTCATGGAAGATAAATTCGGATGGATATATAAGATATAAAATAAATAAATAGTATATCTCCAATGAAAAAGAAACTTTTAGTAAAAACTATTGACTCTCTTGGTTTTGTACTGATTGCCTTTTTATTTTGACTTGTCTTCAAATCAGTAGTTGCAATTCAGATAACAATGAAATAAAATAAGATCCCTCTGTCGATATCGGAAACACAGATTTTGTATCAATAGATTCTTTAATTACTGAAACACAAGATTCCACTTCTCTGTTAAGTGATAGTTTACCAAAACAATTTATCCAATCCCTTCCAGTCGTAAAAATATCTATAGACGAAAATATCTTTGGTCGAAAGATTCTGGATTATTTGTGGTTGATCACCATGTACTTTGGAAATTTCCTTCTCGAGTAATGTATATTGATAGAGGTGATACTATTTTCGACCATGCTTTGGGGTTACGAATCAAAGGAAATCACAGCATTAACTTACCCAATCGATCAATGGGATTGTATTGGAGAGAAGAATATGGGAAAAAGAAAATAAATTACGCTTTTTTCGAAAACTATGATTTAAATACATTTAAACGACTTAAACTTCGTAATGGAGGGACAGATGCCGACCAATTATTAACTAAAGATGCCGTTTTAAGCAAATTAATAGGTGAGCTACGTAACATAGAAATTGCTAATTCTAGAACCGTTGAAGTTTTTATAAATGACCAGTACTGGGGATTATATAATTTAAGAGAACTTATAACACCAAGACATTTCCAATATAAAAAATCTGAGCTTTATAAAATTTGGATTAATGAAAGAATTTTTCTTATCGATGTGTTATTTTTTTTTAAAATAGACTCATCAAGATAAATTCCATTTACGTCTGGCTTTTATCTATCTTCGCAACTTAACAAATTATTCACTAAAAAAAGTTTTTAATCCGATGACTACTGATCAATTAAAAGACTTGAAGGCACGTATATTGGCCTTGAGGAGGTTTCTTTGACTACGATAATAAGAAAAAAGAGCTCAAAGAGTTAGAATTAGTTTCCGCACAACCTGAATTTTGGGTAGATCCCAAGGAAGCAGAAAAAACCATGAAAATTATTCAAGGAAAAAAGGCTTGGACTTCAAGTTATGAAAAATTAGAAGAAAGCCTTGGGGATGCTGAAACTCTCTTTGAATTTTTAGAGATGGGTGAGGCTTCAATTTCAGAAGTAGAAAAAGCCTTTCAGCACGCTTTAAAGCAAACAGAAGATATTGAATTAAAAAAAATGCTCTCTTCTGAAGAAGATCAACTTTCAGCTATGCTGCAAATCAATCCCGGTGCTGGAGGTACTGAAAGTAACGATTGGGCGGGCATCCTAATGCGCATGTACATCATGTGGGGTGAATCCAATGGTTACAAAGTAAGAGAAGTTGATTTTCAAGCCGGTGATGTAGCTGGGGTCAAATCCGTAACTCTTGAATTTGAAGGTCCTTTGGCTTATGGTTTTCTGAAGTCTGAAAATG
>NZHT01000109.1 GCA_002691385.1 Flammeovirgaceae bacterium
ATCGAACGTACAGAAACTTTTATAAGTCTTGAGGAGAGTCTCAATAGGCATTTATCTTTTTCTTGAAGAAAAGATCACTCTAGCCTTAGGTCTGTAATTGGTATATCTAAGGACAAACGAAAAATAAACATCTTGATAAAGCTCACTATTTTATTTAATCAGGAACTTTTTCCCTTGTTATTTAGATTGTATGCCTAGAAACAAGTAAATTTACCTTTAAAATAGTACAAGCAAAGATGAATTCAGATGATCAAATTTTAGAAGATTTCACTTCTAAAGATTATGAGTATGGATGGTCTGTAAATTTTGAAGCAGACGAAGCCCCAATGGGTCTCAATGAGGATATTGTAAAATTTATATCACACAAGAAAAAAGAGCCCAAATGGTTGCTTGATTGGAGACTCAAGTCTTTTCGATATTGGGCCCAATTGAAAGAGCCCAAATGGGCCAATGTTCATTATCCCAAAATAGATTATCAAGCTCTGAAATATTATTCAGCACCAAAAAAAGGAAGAAAAATAAAAAGTCTAGATGAACTTGATCCTGAAATGATAAAAACATTTGAACGGTTAGGTATTTCATTAAATGAACAAAAACGTTTGTCGGGAATCGCGGTAGACGCCGTGATCGATTCCGTATCGGTGGCCACCACGTTCAAAGAAACACTCTCGGAATTAGGAATTATCTTTTGCTCGTTTAGTGAAGCAGTGCATAAACATCCCGAGCTGATTAAAAAATATTTAGGTTCAGTAGTCCCTGTGGCAGATAATTACTTTGCGGCACTTAATTCTGCTGTTTTTTCGGATGGATCTTTTTGTTACATACCCAAAGGGGTTAGATGTCCTATGGAACTTTCTACCTATTTTAGAATCAATGCGGCCAATACAGGGCAGTTTGAAAGAACGCTAATCGTGGCTGAGGACGATAGTTATGTGAGTTATCTTGAAGGATGTACTGCACCAATGCGAGACGAAAATCAACTACATGCAGCCGTCGTAGAAATTTATGCAGCAAAGAATGCCGAGGTAAAGTATTCTACTGTTCAAAACTGGTATCCAGGAAATAAAGATGGTGTAGGGGGTATTTACAATTTTGTTACCAAAAGAGGTATTTGCGCCGGTGATCATGCTAAGATTTCTTGGACACAGGTAGAAACGGGCTCTGCAGTCACTTGGAAGTATCCCTCATGCATTTTAAAGGGTGATCATTCCATTGGTGAGTTTTATTCCGTTGCAGTAACCAACAATCATCAGCAGGCAGATACAGGTACAAAAATGATCCACTTGGGAAAACATACTAAATCAAGAATTGTGTCCAAAGGAATCTCAGCAGGAAAATCTCAAAACTCCTACAGAGGCCATGTAAACATTTCGAAAAGAGCGACACATTCAAGAAACTTCTCTCAATGCGACTCATTGCTTATGGGAAATCAATGCGGAGCTCATACCTTCCCTTACATTGATGCTGAAAACAGTAGCTCTCAAATTGAACATGAAGCCACTACTTCAAAAATTGGAGAAGATCAAATTTTTTACTGTAAACAAAGAGGGTTAGACGAAGAGAGCTCAGTTGCCTTAATCGTCAACGGATTTGCCAAGGAAGTAATGAATAACCTACCCATGGAATTTGCTGTGGAAGCACAAAAATTATTGGCACTTACCCTCGAGGGGAGCGTAGGATAAATCAAATATCAAGATTGGTATAAAAAAACAAATGATATCTATAAAAAATCTTTATGCAAATATTGAGAACAAAGAGATTCTCAAAGGAATTAACCTAGAAGTCAAACCCGGCGAAGTACATGCCATAATGGGTCCTAATGGATCTGGGAAAAGTACCTTAGCCTCTGTATTAGCCGGAAGAGACGGTTATGAAATCACAAAGGGTAATATTATTTTTGAAAACAAAAATCTCCTTAATTTAGAAGCGGAGGAGCGCGCAAGGGAGGGCATCTTTTTGGCTTTCCAATATCCTGTCGAAATCCCAGGCGTCAGTACCACAAACTTCTTAAAGACCGCGATCAATCAAATTCGTCAGCATCGAGGTGAAAAAAGTTTGGATGCGGTTGCTTTTCTACAACTGATGAAGTCAAAAATGAAGCTCGTTGAAATCGATCAAACGCTACTCAGTCGATCTTTGAATGAGGGTTTTTCTGGAGGTGAAAAAAAAAGAAATGAAATTTTTCAAATGGCCATGTTAGAACCCAAACTGTCCATACTTGATGAAACAGATTCTGGATTAGATATTGATGCCTTAAAAATTGTGGCACATGGTGTCAATAGTTTGAAATCAAAAGACAATTCAAGTATTCTCATTACTCATTATCAGCGTCTCCTAGATTATATTATTCCGGATTTTGTCCATGTCTTATTTGATGGGAAAATTGTAAAGACAGGAGACAAATCTTTGGCAATAGAACTGGAAGAAAAAGGTTATGATTGGATTAAAGCTGAACATGATTCATTAAAAAAAATTTAATCTTATTTTGGACATATCTGTAATAAATAGCATACAAGACCAGTTTAAAAAAAATGAAACGACTTATCCGTCTTCTTCATTAGACCACAGAAAATCTGCGTTAGAATTTGCAATACTTCATGATTTTCCTGGTCGAAAAAATGAAGAATATAAGTATACTCCTGTTAATCGGATTTTGAAAAAAAAATTCGATTTTGAAAAAGTCATAACCTCAAAAACATCAGATTTCCAATTTGAGGACCATTTTTACAAAAAAAAAGGTAATCACTTGGTATTCCTCAATGGAACTTACCTTCCTGTCCAGTCAAAAATACTTAATAGTACCTGCTGTTGTTCAGAGACATATTCAAATCAATCCTTCAAAGACGTATTTGACGCACTCAATATTGCGTTTTGTGACAATAGTCTAAAAATTGAGGTGAGCAAAAATTATACACCTCAAGCATTTTTTATATATTATTTCTACGACAGCCAGCAGGGTCAGGTATTTGGCAACCCCAACATTCGAATTATTGGACACTCAAATACACAGATTCAGATTCTGGAAAAAACCATTAGCAAAGGAACGCATCCAGTATTTATTAACAAAAAGGTATCTATACATTTGAAAACTAATGCTGAAATCAATATAACAAAAATTCAAAATTATAAAAATCATGTCTATCAGGTTTATAATCTCGAAGTAAATCAAGATAGGCAAAGTAAATTCAGTAGTAACGTTTATTCCTTTTCGGGAGGGTTAATCAGAAATAATCTTAACATAAATCAATTGGGTGAGCATTGCGAATCATATATGCATGGCCTTTATCTAATTACCGGTAATACCCATGTGGACAATCACACGGCAGTAAATCATACCAAGCCTCATTCATATAGTAATGAACTGTACAAAGGAATATTAAACGAAAATGCACGCGCTGTTTTCAATGGAAAGATTTTCGTCAGGCCCGAAGCGCAAAAAACAAATGCCTTTCAGGCTAATCAAAATATTAACCTCTCTGATGAAGCAAGTATTCACACTAAACCTCAACTTGAAATTTGGGCAGACGATGTCAAATGTTCACACGGATGTACGGTAGGACAAATTGATAAAGAAGCACTGTTTTACTTAAGAGCCAGAGGCATAGGAAAAAATCAGGCTAAAGCCTTAATCCTCATAGCTTTCTCAGAACAATCCTTAGAACATATCCCTTTTGAATTTATAAAAGAAGAAATTGATATGTTGATCAGAAAACGACTAATTGGATGACATTGACTTTTAAAGATCGACTTGACCTAACTACAATCAGAAAACAATTTCCTGTTTTAGACCAATCAGTGAATGGGAATCCTCTGATTTACTTAGACAATGCAGCCACGACACAAAAACCTCTCACGGTCATTAATGAGATAAGTCGATATTATACTCAGGACAATGCAAACATTCATAGAGGAATTCACACCCTGGCTGAGCGGGCAACGGCAACTTATGAAAACACGAGAAAATCAGTTGCCCAGTTTATCAATGCCAACGAATCTGAGGAAATTGTGTTTACCAAAGGTACCACAGACAGCATAAATTTAGTGGCGCAATCACTTGGAAAGTATATACTAAAACCTGGTGATGAAGTGTTAATCTCTTGTATGGAACACCATTCTAATATTGTCCCATGGCAAATGATTTGTCAAGAAACAAAAGCTATTTTGAAAATCATCCCGATTAATGAGGGAGGAGAAATCATCTTTGAAGAATTTTTGAATATGATCTCCGAACGCACTAAAATTGTATCAATGGTTCATATTTCGAACTCACTAGGTACCATTAATCCTGTAAAAAAAGCCATTATAGAAGCACATAAGTTGGGTGCGAAAGTGTTGATAGATGGCGCTCAGGCACCGCCCCACGAAAAAATTGATGTCAAATCATTAAATTGTGATTTTTATGCCTTTTCTGGGCACAAAATGTACGGACCAACCGGCATCGGTGTCCTTTATGGGAAAAGATCCTTATTAGAGGCTATACCTCCATATCAAGGGGGTGGTGAAATGATCAAAGAGGTAAGTTTCACACAAACTTCTTACAACGAAATTCCCTATAAATTTGAAGCAGGTACTCCCAATATTGCAGCTGTTAATGGCCTTAATAAAGCTATTAAATTTATAGAAAGTATTGGTTTGGACGAAATCAGCCATCACGAAAATAACCTTTTGTTGCGAGCTACCAAACAACTTAATGAAATTGAAGAATTTCGACCTATGGGTACTGCCTCCGAAAAGGCCTCTGTTATTTCATTTAATATTGAAGGAGTACACCCGTTCGATTTAGGTGTTTTGTTAGATGCTAAAGGTATCGCCATTAGAACAGGGCATCATTGCACGCAACCTCTAATGGAAAGGTTTAATGTAGAAGGTACTGCAAGAGTTTCTTTCGCTATTTACAATACATTAGAAGAAGTCGATCAATTTATATGGGCATTGAATAACCTAATCAAAAAATTAATATAAATGAGTATTAAGGTTCGCCAAGAGGAAATAATTGAAGAGTTTAGCTTACTTGAAGGTGATCTAGAAATGTCTATCAATTACCTCATTGAGCTTGGAGGCCAATTAACTTCCTTGCCTGAAAATAAAAAGACTGATGATTTCATTGTTAAAGGATGCCAGTCAAAAGTTTGGCTATGTGCAGAGGAGAAAAATCAAAATATCTTCTTTAATGCTGATTCAAATACCGTAGTCACTAAAGGATTGGTCAGTTTATTGGTGAGAGTCTTTTCGGGGCACAGTGCAAACGAAATATTAAATGAAGAGATTTATTTTCCGGAAAAAATTGGAATGGGCAGATTTATAGGTAGTCAAAGGTCAAATGGATTTTCAGCCATGATAAAACAAATAAAATTGTATGCCTTAGCCATCAATATAAAAGAAAAAAATGAGTAAAACTTTGGATAAAAAAAATAATATAGATGCGCAAAATTCTTTTAAAGAAAAAATAGTTGAAGCCATCAAATTAGTATATGATCCTGAAATTCCTGTAGATGTATATGAATTAGGATTGATCTACGAAATCAATATTTTTCCCATAAATAATGTCCATATACTTATGACATTAACCTCTCCAGCATGTCCGAGTGCAGAAGAAATACCTGGAGAAATTAAAACAAGAATAAAAGAATTAGAAGGAGTAAATGAAGTCAATGTTGAGGTAACATTTGAACCTCCTTACGCTACAGAGATGATGTCTGAAGCAGCACGACTTGAATTAGGATTTTTGTAAATAAATATAAACTGAAAATAATATGTATCCAGAACATCTAGTAGCACCCATGCGTGAAGAACTTACCAGCATTGGGTTTAATGAGTTAAGAACAGCAGAGGCTGTAGATTCATTTATGAATGAACAAAAAGGTACCTCATTGGTTATGATCAACTCTGTCTGTGGTTGTGCAGCTGGCGCCGCAAGACCTGGTGTCGCTATGTCACTTAAATCAAGTACTAAAAAACCAACTGCTCTTACCACAGTATTTGCAGGCGCTGATATTGAGGCAGTTTCAAAAATGAGAGAGTATACCCTTCCATACCCACCCTCTTCTCCGGCCATTGCCTTTTTTAAAGATGGTGAATTAGTGCACATGATCGAAAGACATCATATTGAAGGAAGACCAGCAAAAATGATTGCTGAACATTTAGAGCAGGTTTACGAAGAATTTTGCTAGAAAAAAATCACTTTTATAAAGAGAACTGAAATAGATAACTAGTGATCTCTTTTGAGATCATCAGTGAAATCTCCGAAAAATTTTGTAAGCACCTCTATTTTTCGTTACTCTCATACCTCCAATGAAAAAGAAATCATTTGATCAACTCTTTATGGAATTGGCAGTAAATCTAGCCGGTAAATCACACTGTATAAAAAGACATGTAGGAGCAGTATTGACAAAAGATACGAGAATCATATCTATTGGCTACAATGGTCCCCCTGCGGGCACGCACAATTGTGATGAAAAGTGGCCGGAAAAAGGTTGTGACAGAGATTCAAAAGGAGGTTGCTCTTTGGCTATTCACGCGGAGCAAAATGCTTTACTTTATGCCGTCAAAAATAACAGTTCGGTAGAAGGATCAACTTTATATGTTACATTATCCCCTTGTCTGGCTTGTGCACGTATAATTTTGACTATGGGAATTAAAAGAGTAGTATATCTTAAATCTTATGCGGTTTATAAGAATTTAGACAAAAATGAAGGCGTTGATTTTCTCATTCAATTTGGGATGAAAGTAGAAGTTTACAAAGGTTATGTCAGTCATCCTGATGATCCTTTAGTTTAATATCCATTCATATCATCTCTATCATAAACGACTCCTCGATTCCCACCCCTTTTCTTTTTTTGATTAAGCCTGTATGTAAAAGACAAAGTGGCTTGACGGCGGCGACGCTGATATTCATACTCGCTATAATAATTCTCTAAATCAGTAATCCCCCTATATTTTCTGGTATTAAATAAATCGCGAATGCTAAAAGAAAAAGTTCCATTTTTATCTAATACATCTTTTGAAAAGCCTAAATCTAAGGACATCATTGACAACCGCTTACCTTGCGTTGTATTTTGAGGTGCACGATACATCAAATTCACCTGAACATTAAAGAGTTTCTTAACTTTTATATTATTGCTCAACCTGGTTGAAAAACTATAAGCCTCAGCACTGAGAACCCTTGGGGCGGCATTCTCAACTAACAATGTTCCTTCAGTGTTGGAATAGAAAAAGTTAGCATTACCATTTAAATTCCACCATTTTGATATTTCCAAAGAACCATTCATTTCTATACCCATAGAATTTCTCAAACCCAAATTTTCTGGTTTAGTAATGGTAACATTGCTCAAACCAAGCGTATCCACAACTGAAGTGATTCGCTGTTCAATATTGGTGCTGTGGCGATGATAAGCCCCAAAATAGAATGAAGAATTATCAAAATTTTGCAAATATCCCAACTCATAAGAGTCAGCATAGCTGGGTCTTAAGTTTGGATTACCTACCCAAAAATTTCGCGAATCCGAAATTGAAAAAAATGGGTTTAAACTCCACAAGCGAGGTCTTTGTATCCTACGACTATAACTGGCTTGCAATTTATGCTTATTGACTAGATTGTAGGTAATAAAGACGCTAGGNAAAAAGTTGGCATAATTTTGATTATTTTTCTGAGCTGTGTTCAACAACTCTGTACTCACATCACTTATTTCATATCTGCTTCCAATTTGATAAGATAACTTTTCAAATTCATTATTGAATATACCATAAAAAGCATAAATGTTTTCATCATAATTGAAATCATTGGATAAGTTCGTATTATCTATGTATAACTGGCCATCATCACTGTCCTGAACGAGATAATTATTGAATATCTCTCTAAGAGTAAATCTTGATCCCAACTCAAACGAACCCGCTTCACCCAACGGATGAAAATAATCCGTTTGTAACATCATTCTTTTTTCACCTTCGGAATTTTTCGAAGTCATATAACTTACTGTATTAAAATCTTCTTCTCCGATATCTCTGAAGTCTTCCACCACATTAGAACTTCCTATTTCATTATTGTCTTGACTTTGAAAATCAAAAGTCAACTTATGACCTTTGCGTTTGAAATTTTTCTCTAAATTCACACCAAACTCTAAATTCTGATCATCTTCTGATTGCTGATCATCTCTCAGTAATTGGCTGAAATTATTTAACTGATCATAATCGTTATAGGTCATCTTTGTAAAATTATTCTCATCCGAGAAGCGAAAAAGGTAGTAAGCAGTTAATGTCGTTGATTTATTTATAAAAAAATCTGCACCGAATCTCGAACTGTAATTCAAACCACCACGTGCCATATCTCTATCAATATTCGTCCGATAACTGGTATCCGGATAATTAAATTTTTGATTAGAAAAGGCCGTTCCCGGGGCATTACGATAATTGCCTCCAAAATTAGTGAATAAATTGACCCATTTTTTGCGTAAATTAATGCTTATTGAACCTCCATGATTATCTGGATAACCTGTATTAATAGAGAAACTACCATTAAGCCCTTTAGCTCGCTCTTTTTTTAATATAATGTTGATAATGCCTGCTTGACCCTCAGCATCGTATCTTGCCGAGGGGTTGGTAATGATTTCGACGCGGTCTATTAAATTCCCTTGCAATTGCCTTAATGCATCTGAACTAGATAATCCAACCAAACCTGAAGGCTTGCCATCAATAAGTATTTTCACATTATTACTACCTCTTAAACCCACATTGCCATCTACATCAACGGCCACTGATGGTAAGTTATCTAGTATATCAGCAGCACTCCCACCAAGATTACTTAAATCTTTTCCTACATTGTATACTTTTTTATCTAGCTGTAATTCCATCTGAGTTCTTTCGCTTTGAACTATTAATTCATCCAACTCTTTGGTATCTTGCTCCAAGATTAGCCGACCTAAATTAATTTTATTAGTTTCATTTTCATTTACAATAATTTTCAACGTTTTGAGCTTATAAGTCAAAAATTGAATTTGAAGTTCATATTCTCCCGGAGACAACTCTAAATAAAATGTTCCTTTTTGATTGGAAAGTGCCCCCCCTACCAAACTTGAATCTGAAATTTGAAAAGCACTAACTGTGGCAAATTCAACCGGATTTTGAGTGCTACCATCCAAAATAAAACCAGAAATAGCCTTTTTTAATCTGATTTCTGACTGATTTTGAGCCATTGTTTGTAACACAAAAAATATTAAAATTGACGTGCAGAGGTAGTTTTTAATTTTATACATTTTTATTATTTGAACACAAGTCTAATGTTGAAAAGAATAAAATTGTGAATTATTCGCCTCTATTAGGGAAATTAACAAAACTTTAATATTTCAAACTTTATTAATGTTGGCAATTGACATGTTTATCTCTTCATTTATCTTAATTGATCCAATTAATATTAGGCTTCCGACAATTTTTTAATAATATCAAGTAGCAAATTTAGCAAGTTAGTGAGATAGTTTAATGCGTTAAACTGTTTAAAATTTCCACATGATTAACACTAGTGGGTAGACCAGAGTTCCATAAAATGAAAGTATTTGATCTCAAAGTCAAATTGGTTTTTTCAAATGTAATATTATACTTTAAGAATCAAACCTTTTAAAAAATTGTGTGTATGGATTAGCAAACTTTAATATACTACCCAGAAAATCTGCTCTGTTTTCATAATATCTAATTCACCCTTATATTTCTTTCACTGATTGAGTCATTCCATTAATTGATTATTAGCGAAGTATTTTTTTCTCTATTTGTATCCTCATAGAGAACACCATAATATGCCCATACTCATGATATTTTTTTACAATCATTAGCTCTTCATATTCATTTAAAACCCTCTAACTATCATACTAAAATTAAATTTTCCTTGCGAACTTCTCTCACAAAATGAATTACTTGAATCTTCCCTCTACGAAACGTTTTTATGTAAGAATTTCTGCACAAATTATTCTATTAAACTCAAAAGATATTGACCTCTGTCTTTAGCTCAATTCCAAATTTGTTCTGAATGGATATCTGAATTTGTTCTGATAATTTCAATATTTCTAGGCCCTTACCCCCCCCATAGTTCACCAAAACTAATGGTTGACGTTCATGTACGCCAATTTGATCCATGCGCCTACCTTTCCATCCACATTGTTCAATAAGCCAAGCTGCAGGTATCTTGATGCTCCCTGAATCTAATGGATAATGAGGTAAGTCCTCATAAATTAACTTCAACGCTTCATGTAAAGGTTTTTCTATGATGGGATTTTTAAAAAAACTACCTGCATTTCCAATTTTAACGGGATCTGGGAGCTTCGTTTGCCGTATATGAATAACTGACTCACTGATATTGTGGATATTTAATTCTAATCCTTTTTCGTCCAACCATCGTTGAATTCCTCCATAAGATACATCAAATCTAGGTTGGGTACTCAGCTTAAAAGTTACCGATGTAATCACAAATTGATCCTTACCTCGTCCTTTAAAAAAGCTATTTCTATAATCAAATTGACATTGCTCCTTATTGAACAATTTAATTTTTCCTGACTTGATTTCATAGGCCTCTAAGGAATCAAATACATCTTTAAGTTCAACTCCATAAGCACCTATGTTCTGAACGGGTGCAGCACCGACAGTACCAGGAATTAATGATAAATTTTCAACACCACCCAAATTATGATCTAAGCACCATAATACAAACTGGTGCCAAATCTCTCCTGCGCCCACTTTTACCCGTACTTCATGATCTTTTTGATCCAATACATCGATCCCTCTTATATTGATTTTGAGAATTGCCTTACGTTGATTTTTGGTAAATAATATATTGGACCCCCCACCTAATACTAATTTGGGCAAAGCCATTAACTTAGGAGACTGATAGGCCTCCTTCAATTGCTCTTCACTTTCAATATTAACCAATAACTGGGCTTTGGCTTCAATACCAAAAGTGTTGTAACTTTTTAGTGAGATATTTTTCTTTATCTGCATCCAGTAAGGTAAATCTTACTTGCGTACTAACTTTATTTTCTTTCTTTCATACAAAACCCTACCTCCCACAATGGTCATTTCAACCTGTGTATTTAATATCTCATTTTCTTTGATAGACATAATGTCTTTGTCTAAGATAGTAAAATCTGCTAATTTACCGACTTCTATCGATCCTTTGATATCCTCTTCAAAGGCCGCATAGGCAGCATCTATGGTATAAGATTTCAAAGCCTGCATCCTAGACATTCTTTGATTAGGTTCATACCCCCCTTCAGGCATCCCTTTTAAAGTCTTCCGAGTTACAGCAGCATAAAAAGAAGCTAATGGATTGATAGGTTCTACTGGGGCATCCGATCCATTAACAATCGGAACCCCTAGCTCGAGAAATTTTTGCCAAACATAGGCACCTTCATTGATCCTGCCCTTACCCAAACGATCAATAGCCCAAGGTCGGTCAGAAGCCATGTGAATGCTTTGCATCGCAGGAATAACTCCGAGCTCCTTGAACCTTATCAAATCTTGTTTGCTAATATGTTGGGCATGCTCAATCCTAAATCTACTGTTAATCTTTTTCTCTGGAAAAGTTTTAAAAGCTCGGGCATACATATCTAGAACCTCTCGATTTCCTCTGTCTCCAATGGCATGTGTACAAACTTGAAAGCCAGCCTCTGTGGCTTCTCGTGTTAATTTGTCTAAGACTTCCATATCTCGTACATTGTGACCGAATTTACCCGGTGCATCACTGTATTCCTTCAGTAACCAGGCTCCCCTAGAGCCTAACGCCCCATCTGCATAAAGCTTCACAGATCTAATGGTAAGTCGATTTAAAGAATCGATAAAAATTCCCTTAGCAAAATAATCGGCCAAAAGATTCTTATCATCACCACTCAACATGACATAGAGTCTAATCTTGAGTTCATCTTGTCTCAAAAGTTTGTGGTATAACTCGACCCAAGAGGATAAAGATCCAGCTTCATGAAAACTGGTAATGCCATTAGCTAAAATATGGTCAATGGATCGCTTTAGGGAATTTTCTAACCATTGCTCAGTGGGCTTAGGTATGAGATCCCGTAAATTGGTGTGTGCTGTTTCATTGAAAATTCCCGTTGGTTGTCCGTCAAATCCTTTAAAAATCTCTCCTCCATATGGATCAACAGTTTGGTCATCAATTTTCAAAATTTCCATAGCTTTTGCATTTGCCAGTCCAAGATGACCGCTGGCATGCGTCAAATAGACTGGATGCTTAGGTACTAAATCGTTCAACAAGTCATTTGATGGAAATCCTTTGAAGCTAAGCTCAGATTTGTTATCCCATTTATCCTGATGCCATCCTCGACCAATGATCCAATCGCCTTCGGGTAGGGTCTTGGCCTTGGCCGCAACGAGGTTAACAATTTCTGAGTAACTCGTCGTGCCCATCAAGTCTAAATTCATCAAATTAGCTCCTATGCCCATTATATGGGCATGACCTTCAATAAATCCAGGAAACATCGTTTTGCCCTTGAGATCTATCAACTTAGTGTCCTCACCCAAATATTTGATTATATCTTTATAATCACCAATCTTCCATATTTTTCCTGCTTTGACTGCAACTGCCTCAACTTTGATTTGATTGACATCAACAGAATAAATGAGCCCATTATATATCAGCAAGTCCGCTTTTTCTTTATGCTGACAACTCGATGAAAAAATTAGTATACAAAGGAAAATCAAATAAATATATTTAATGCGTTTCGTCATATTTCATTCAAATTTAAGGCGTTTTCGACAATCTATTTAGTATTTTAAAACCTTCTCATTATTTCCATTAATAAGTTGGCACTAAAATACATTTTTTTTTAATTTAATAACTATATTTGCGGTCCATTCAAAGGAATGGGTAGGATTCAAAAGAATCGTACATTTTCAACAAAAATTACATGTGTCTCCCTGGTCGTGTAAGTGTATTTAAAGAGGGTTTAATATCATGCCAAAAAAAGAAGAGAAAGATCAAAAAGAAATAGTCAAGAGAGCAAAAAAAGCGGTCGCGATTAATAAAGTCAAAACTGTGAAGACAAAAGAAGAAAAAGTCGAAGCGAAAGTAACCCCCAAAACCAAATCGGCAACTAAAACTAAGACTAAATCAGTAACTAAGACTAAACCAGTAACTAAGACTAAAGCAGCTGTAAAAAAAACCGAATCTGCAAATGAGGATAAGAAAAAAGCAAAAATTAAAAAAGTAACCCCAAAAAAAGTAGAGAAAGTTCAAAAAGCTTCACAGGCATCTAAGTCTACAGCAAAACCAACTAAAAAAGAGCCTGCAGCAAAGGCATCCAAAACTGAAGAAAAAGAATTAGCCTCTTCAAAAAGAGTTTTGGATCTTGCTACCCAGGAAGCACCGAAAAAAAAAGACATCAAGATCAAAAAATCTGAATCTGTTCAGCAGACATGGGAGGAATTTGAAAATGAAAATAAATCCGAGTATTCAGATAAAGAAAGAGCAGATCTCGAGTCATTGTACGGAGAAACTGTAAATACAATCACTGAAAAGCAAGTCATCGAAGGGTATGTAGTCGCACTGACCAATCGTGAAGTTATTGTCAATATCGGTTTTAAATCTGATGGAATTGTATCAAGATCAGAATTTAGGGATGTCGATGAGCTAAAACCTGGTGATAAAGTTGAAGTATATATTGAAGAACAAGAAAATGCCATTGGACAATTAGTTCTCTCGCGAAGAAAAGCAAAAATTGTTAAGGCTTGGGATAATATACAAGAAGCTCTAGATAAAGATATCATAATCGATGGTATGGTAAAAAGGCGTACCAAAGGAGGTCTTATTGTGGATGTCTATGGCGTAGAAGCCTTTCTCCCAGGTTCTCAAATTGATGTGAAGCCTATTCGAGATTTTGATATTTTCGTAGGGAAGAAAATGGAGGTCAAAGTCGTTAAAATTAATTATTCAAACGACAACGTAGTAGTTTCTCACAAATTACTTATCGAAAAAGATCTTGAAAAGCAAAAAATTGAAATCCTCAGTAATCTAGAAAAAGGTCAAGTACTTGAAGGCATAATCAAAAATATGACCAACTTCGGTGTTTTCATTGATCTTGGAGGTGTTGATGGCTTATTGCACATCACAGATATTTCATGGGGAAGAATCAATCACCCTGAAGATGTATTGACATTAGACCAAAAAGTAAATGTTGTTGTCCTTGATTTTGATGATGAGAAGAAGCGAATTTCATTAGGAATGAAGCAATTGACTCCACATCCATGGGATTCATTATCTGCTGATATTGAAGTTGGATCAAAAATTAGTGGTAAAATTGTCAACGTCGCAGATTATGGGTCTTTTCTTGAAATCATACCTGGTGTAGAAGGACTGATTCACGTTAGTGAAATGTCTTGGTCCCAGCATCTAAGAAACCCACAAGACTTCATGAAAATTGGAGACGAAAAGGATGCTATTGTTTTGACCATTGATCGCAATGAGCGAAAGATGTCATTAGGCATCAAACAGTTATCCGAAGATCCATGGACAAAGCAAGATGCTTTGGTCAAATATGCGGTAGGAACCCAACATAAAGGCATTGTGAGGAACTTAACCAATTTTGGTCTATTCATAGAGCTAGAGGAAGGTATTGATGGCCTCGTTCATGTCTCTGATCTGAGTTGGACCAAAAAAGTAAAGCATCCTTCTGAATTTGTAAAAATAAATGATGAACTTGAAGTTATCGTCATGGAGCTTGATACCACAAATAGAAAACTGGCATTAAGTCACAAACACCTGGAAGATAACCCATGGGATAATTTCGAATCTGTTTTTACGCGTGATTCAATTCATAAATGTACTATTTTGAGTAAAGGTGAGCGCAATGTTATCTTGGAACTTCCCTACGGACTAGAGGGCACATGTAATAGTAGGAACTTAACCAAAGAAGATGGTTCAGAGGGAACTGAAGGAGAGACATTAGATTTCCGAGTCATTGAATTCTCAAAAGATGATAAAAGAGTTATTCTGACCCATACAGGATCATGGAAAGAAGGTGATCATGTTTCCAATGAAAGGTCAAAGCCTAAAAGTACTAAGGGAAAGAAAACAGTTAAGAAGAAAGTTGATTCAAGTAATTCTACCCTTGGAGATATAGAAGCTTTGTCATCTTTGAAAGAAAAGATGGAAGATGGAGTGAAAGCCGAAATAAAGAAGGCCGTAGTCAAACGGACAGCTAGCAAAAAAGCAAAATCTGAAGACAAAGAATTATAAGAAAATCTCAATCATTTTGAATGGCATCAGAGGTAAGCTTCTGTCAATCAAAATGATTAATCTAGCATTTAAGGTTCCGTGGCCGAGTGGCTAGGCAGAGGTCTGCAAAACCT
>NZHT01000110.1 GCA_002691385.1 Flammeovirgaceae bacterium
AATGCCTTCGTATGTGAATATTGGAGCCTACGTAGATGAAGGTACAATGGTAGATACCTGGGCTACTGTGGGAAGTTGTGCCCAAATAGGCAAAAATGTGCATCTTAGCGGAGGTGTTGGTATTGGAGGAGTGCTAGAGCCTGTGCAAGCGGCACCTGTTATCATAGAGGATCATGCCTTCATCGGTTCTAGATGTATTGTTGTGGAAGGAATTAGGGTCGGCAAAGAAGCGGTGCTTGGGGCCAATGTGGTACTGACTGCTAGCTCTAAGATTATTGATGTGACGGGTAATAAGCCTGTGGAGTATAAGGGCTATGTGCCTGAACGTTCGGTGGTGATACCTGGTTCTTATATTAAAAAATTCTCTGCAGGCGAGTTTAACGTACCGTGTGCCATGATCATTGGACAAAGAAGAGCGAGTACTGACAAGAAAACATCACTAAACGCAGCTTTAAGAGAAAATAACGTTTCGGTTTAACTTAGTCTTGACATATATTTCTTGTTTTTGGATGTAACTATATATTTAGGTTTATGAAAGTTCTTTTTCTTCTTTATTTTGGAATGATATATATTTTTGGTCTTGCACAGATATCAATTCAGGAAAAACCATCTGAAAATAATTTTATCTCAGGGGAGCAATTGAAGTTTAATTTGAATTACGGATGGTTTAATGTTGGATCTGCTTCATTACAGGTATCAGATACGATAATTGAGGACAAGGATTCTTATCAGGTAGAGGTCTCTGGTCAAACGGCCGGATTTCTGAGTTTATTTGCTAAGGTGGATGATACTTGGGGAGCTTTCATAGAAAAATCAGACTTATTGCCTTTAGTATCTTATTCAGATATAGAGGAAGGTAATTATACGCGTAGAGATGAGGTTTTTTTTGATAAACAAAGACACCGTATTAGGGTAGATAAGATTAGGAGAGATAAGAAGAAACCGACAAAGTATTATGATTATGAAGGGAATATGAATGATTTAATGAGTGGATATCTGAAGTTGAGAAATATAAACTTTAATGCATTAAGGCCCAGCGATACCATAAGTTTTAAGGCTTTTTATGATGAAATCTTCTATAATTTTGGTTTAGTTTATAAGGGTAAGAGATTGCTAAAATTTAAGATTGGGAGACTAATGGCCCATGAGGTGCAACCCATTTTGCCTGAGAATGATATTTTTAGGGGGCAAGCCCCTATTACTGCCTGGATTTCTGCTGACAAAGATCAATTGCCAATTAAAATAGAAGCACGAATGTTTTTTGGAAATGCTACTTGTACCTTAGTGGATTATAAAAATATCAAATTTGCTGAAGATTATAAATAAAGTTTAATTTCTAAATAATGAGTTTGAAGGCATGAAATATTTTAATTATTTTCTAATGATCGCTGTTTGGAGTTGTATAGGAGGCACACAAATTGGTGATGATTATTTTAAGAAAGAGGCTTATAATGAGGCAATCATTGCTTATTCTGATTATTTGTCAGGACATAAACCCACTGTGTCTGTACTTTACCAAAGGGGTAGAAGCTTTGAAGAAATTGGAGAATACAAAAATGCTTTAATAGATTTCAAAAAAATACTTGAATTAGATAAGAAAAATATTAAAGCACAAACCAGTATAGCTAAAGTAAAATATGAATTAGGATATTTTGAAGAGGCGGTATTGGCTGCTCAAAAAGCTGTCAACTGGAATCCTAATTTTGCACAATCTCATTTTTGGCTAGCCAAAGGAGCACATCAAATGGGTTATTTTAAAGATGCGCTCAAGTCCTATGGAATGGCAATCAAGTTAAATCCAGATTATGGGGATGCTTTTTATTATCGTGGAGCTTTAAAAATATCTATGGAGCAGATTAAATCGGCATGCGAAGATTTCAATCATGCTAAGCGCCTCAAGGTTGAGGGTTCGTCTATTGCTAAGAAGAAATATTGTAGCTAATGTCAATTTACACTAATATTGATAATTTTCAATCTATTGATACCCCGTTTTATTATTATGATATAGCGCTCCTTCAAAAAACAATCAAAACGGCTCAAGAAGCTTTAGGTAATGGTCCCTATCAGATTCATTATGCCTTTAAGGCTAATTCTAATCGACGTATTCTTAATGAAGTACTGAGGTTTGGACTGGGAGCTGATTGTGTGAGTGGAAATGAGGTTAATAGAGCGGTTGAGTTGGGTTTTGACTCCAGAAATATCTTATTTGCTGGAGTGGGTAAGACAGATAAAGAAATTAATTTAGGGATAAAACACGATATTTTTGCTTTTAATGTTGAATCATTGGAGGAGTTGAAGGTACTGGAGCAATTGTCTCATGCCTCGAATAAAAAAACTCGTTTTGCCTTGAGGATTAATCCAAATGTGGATGCAGGAACCCATGAATATATTACAACAGGTAAGCGTGATAATAAATTTGGAATTACTTTAGAAGAGCTTAACTTGGCCATTCCTTTGATAAAATCTTTAGAGTATGCTGAATTTTTAGGAATTCATTTTCATATAGGTTCTCAAATAACTGATCTTTCAAGCTTTAAAGAGCTTGTAGATCGCTGCAATGAAGTTCAGCATTTGTTGGTTGATCATTCTTTTGAGTTATCACATATCAATGTTGGCGGAGGTTTGGGTATTGATTATGATCAGCCAGATATAAATTCCATTGCTGATTTTAAGGGATACTTTAACTGNTTTAAAAANAATTTAAATCTATTACCGAATCAAACCTTACATTTTGAATTGGGTCGATCTTTGGTCGCTCAATGTGGGTCCTTGATTAGTCGTGTACTCTATATAAAACCGGCTGAAAAAACTAGTTTTATGATTCTTGATGCTGGCATGACTGAATTGATCAGACCCGCCTTATATCAGTCGTTTCATTTTATTCAAAATCTATCTTCATGCGATGGGTCAGATGTTTATGACGTTGTGGGACCTATATGCGAGACATCGGATGCTTTTGCCAGAGGCCTGTCATTGCCCAAGACGAAAAGAGGAGATATGCTTGCCATTCGTTCGGTGGGTGCTTATGGAGAAGTGATGGCAAGTCAATATAATCTGCGTGAAGTAGCTCCATGCATTTTTAGTGACGATTTTAAGTAAATAAAAAGCCTGTTATAAGATAAAGAAGGCTTGCTAATCCACCTGTGACGAGTGCATATGGTAATTGTGTTTTGATGTGATCAATATGGTTGCTTTTGGTTGCGACCGATGCGATGAGTGTCGTATCGGATATAGGAGAACAATGATCTCCAAAAACGCCACCACCCAAAACAGCGGCTAAGCTTAAATAAGGATGTAATCCCATTGTTTCAATCAAAGGAATCACGATACTAATCATAATGGCAAAAGTACCCCAAGAGGTACCCGTTGAAAAGGCAACAAAACAGCTTGTAATGAAAAGGATAAAGGGTGCCATGCCTGGAGAAAGCCAGTTTGAGGTGATTTTAGCGACATATATTCCAGTTCCTAACTCTTTACATAAGGCTCCCAAAGCAAAAGCTAGCACCATTAAAATGGCCATAACTAACATATCATTCATACCTTTTATGGATTCACTAAAAAAGGATGCTATTGTTATCTTTTTTTGTATGCTCATCATAATTGCAGCAATAAATAAGGCAAAAACAATTGCATAAGTAACGGCGCTGCTCCCAGATCCATTGCCAATACTATACCAGATAACAGCACTCGAATTGCCAATAAAAGAATCTTCCCAACCAGTATAAATTAAAAAGAAAGGCATAGAGAGGACCATGGTAGCTAATGGCCAAATCATTAAATGAGGATTTCCTGATGATACAGCTACCTTTTCGTTAGTTGTTTCTTTCTCGACTTGGGTTTCAAATGAACGCATGGGACCAAATGATTTTCCTGTGTATGCCAAAAAAAATAAGAAAAACAAGGTGAGAATAGGATAAAAATTGAAAGGAATAGAATATACCAACATCTTGAATGGATCTAAATGTTCATAAGCCATTATTAATCCCATGATATAGGCACCCCATGCATTTAGGGGGAATAAGATACATGCCGGTGCTGAACTGCTATCTGCCAGGTATGCCAATTTTTCTTTAGCAATATTATATTTATCGAAAAGGGGCTTGTATGCCGTACCCACAGCTAAGATTGAAATATTTGATTCAATAAATATGAGAAATCCAGTAAGACTTGCAGCTAGTTGTATATTTCTTTTGGGATTTTTAGTTTGTAATAGCTTTTTTTGAATGAGGCCAATAAATCCATCTATACCCCCTGAGAATTTGATTAATTGAATCAAGGCTCCGATCAAAAGGGTAAATATGACCGTACGTGTATTCCCCGCACCGCTGAAGACATCAACGATGGCTTCGACCGTGGCAATAAGCCCTAAAAATAGATTGCCATCGCTAATGATGACCCAGCCAATGGTAATACCCAATAGTAGTGAAAAAATCACTTGTTTGGTTCTGATGGCCAAGAATATGGCTAAAATTGGTGGTATTAAAGATAAAAATCCGTAGTCGGTCATTTGATTTTTAATTGCTCGTCTGGGATTGGATTTCCTGCTCGGTATAGATAGGTGTTGAAAAGACTGGCCACTATTCTTTTCAATGGATCTTTTTCTTTTCTTTTTTTCATGGCATTATTGGCATCAATACTTGATTGCCAGATCAACTTTTTGGTCCTATTATCTACCAATTCAATTAGTACTGCTCCAACGATTTTGTTACTGATTATGGGGTAATAAATCATATTAAAACTACCTGGGTTCGAGTTGTTGTTATTTTCAGAACCATAAATGATTTCAAATCTAAGAATTAAATCAGGATTTTCTGTATCTAATACATAGCCCCTTCGATTCATTTCGTCAAGAATAAATGGTTCAATGCGGTTATTTACCTCTTCGGATTCAATCGCATTTAGGTGATCAGATTTAGAATTCAAAATATAGAAACTGCGGTAATTGACAAAATTTGCATTCTCATTTTGATATTGTATCACTCGAGGATTACAAGAGTAAAAAAATAATCCAACTATTAGCAAACGAAAATTCATATTCACGAAGATAGAAAACATTATTTGTTTATATACGTCTTTTAAAAAAAAACCCTCTTTAGAGCTAATATAAGTACTTTTTGGGACAAAAAAAAGTGTCCGTAGAAGATCGGTAGAAGAAACTTGTGCCACAAAATGTTACACCAAAAACCTCCTCAAATTACCCCATTTTTAGTGCTATAATATGTCACCCTTTTCCCTTCTTTCTCTAGACTTCCTCTTCCTCGATCTGGTTTTTGAAAGTAAAGGAATTCATTTTCATTTTTCATAACATAGATCAATGTAAATCCAAGATTAACAGTCTTAAATTGGAGGAGTTTGAGACTTATTTTGAGGTTTTAAAGTAGCAGATATTTCATTAGGTGTAGATGTGATTTTCGCTAGAATAAAATAGAAATATGGTGATACATATAAACTATGTAATTACACGTAAATTATTGTAATACAACCAATTTATTCACAAAATCAATATAATTTTTTTTTTTCATTGCAAAGTCATTTTTAACAAGTTTATACTTTTTCTTTCTTCGTTCATCTTTTGAAAACATAATGATCAAGTTTAAAAAATCGCTTACTCCAAAATGTTACTTTGTTTACTTGAATTTTAATACTAATTGTAGCAAGTAAGATGCTAATGCTAATCGATGTCGATTAACATTAAAACTATCAAATAATGAAGCTCTTTATAATATTTATTTCGTTTTCTGTTTGCATATCACTGCACGCTCAAGAAGGCTTTTCTACCTCAGGAAACCAATTGGTAGGCACCGGGGGAAATTTAAGCTACGCGATGGGGCAAGTGTTTTACACCACTTACATAAAGAAGACGGGTTCAATAGCTCAAGGAGTTCAACAGACTTATGATATCGTTGCACTTTTGGGAGCAGAAATCGCAGTCATCAAACTAGAACTTTTGGCTTATCCCAATCCCACCCAAGAGATACTTACCCTGAAGATAGATAATTATAAGAATGAATCATTGACCTATCAGCTTTACGATATTCAGGGCAAATTATTGGAGAGCCAATCCGTGAAGACTTCAAAAACTCGACTAGATATGAAAGATTTAGCAGAAGGTAGTTATCTATTAAGCATTCAAGAAAAGGGAACTCTGATCAAAACTTTTAGAATCATTAAAAATTAATTTATTATGAACAAAATCTATTCATTATTTATAGCCATACTGTTGACAAACATTGTTTGGGCGCAAGCCCCACAAAAGATGAGTTACCAGGCGGTGGTCAGAAATGAGGCCAATGCATTGGTGATAAATCAAGAGGTAGGAATACAGATTAGCCTTCTTCAAGGATCTGGATCAGGTAATGCTGTCTATGTAGAAACCCATACACTTTCCACCAATGAGAATGGTTTGTTTAGTATCGAAATAGGATCAGGAACGTTGATTTCCGGTTCGATGACCACTATTGATTGGAGCAAGGGGCCTTATTTCATCAATACTGAAATCGATCCTAAAGGCGGTACAGATTACACCATCACGGGGACCAGTGAACTACTGAGTGTTCCTTATGCTCTACATGCTCAAACAGCAGTAAGTATCACAGGTGAAGTTACCGTAACTGAAACCGATCCATTATTCAGCGTCTCAGTGGCCAGTGGTATCAGGGCTACAGATACGGCTAAATGGAACCGTCCAAACCTAGAGACGAGCGTACAACTAGACTCTGCAGATATTGCCAAGATGGGTTATGTGGCAGGACCTCGTGCTGATCTTACGAAACTGGCCCCATTGGCATCACCAACCTTTACTGGTACGGTATCAGGTATTGACAAGATGATGGTTGGTTTAACCAATGTAGACAACACAAGTGATGTAGAAAAGCCCGTTTCTAGAGCCATGCAGTCCGCATTAGATTTGAAAGAATCTGCCGTGAATAAATCAACGGATGGTACGATGGCTAACAATTCAGATGACCTTTTCCCTACTGAAAAAGCGGTCAAGACCTATGTAGATTCAGTAGCTGCCTTAGGCATAGCTGATGCGAGTACCACAGTCGCGGGAAAAATACAATTAGCAGGGGACTTAGGGGGTAATGCTACGGCACCTACTGTTCCTGGTTTAGCTCTGAAAGCACCTCTAGCCGATCCGACCTTTACAGGCACGGTATCAGGTATTGACAAGACGATGATAGGTTTGACTAACGTAGATAACACTAGTGATGCCAATAAGCCCGTTTCTGTAGCCACAAAGAAGGCATTAGATTTGAAAGAATCTGCTGCTAATAAATCAACAGATGGAACGATGGCTTCCAACTCAGATGACTTATTCCCTACCGAAAAAGCAGTCAAGACCTATGTAGATGGTATAGCTGCTTCAGGCGTAGCTGATGCAAGTGCAAAAAACATGGGAAAAATACAATTGGCAGGAGACCTAGGAGGTACTGCCAAGGCACCTACTGTGCCTGGTTTAGCTTTAAAAGCCCCATTAAAAGATCCAACCTTCACAGGTACGGTAAAAGGTATTGACAATACGATGGTAGGTTTATCGAATGTGGATA
>NZHT01000111.1 GCA_002691385.1 Flammeovirgaceae bacterium
CCGATGGATCCTGTAGATCCGAGAATAGCTATATTTTTCAAATTAATTTTGTTTTTCTTTGAATGATTGGAGTGCCTCGACAATTTTTCTGTCATTACTTAATCTAGGTACTTTGTTTTGTCCGCCCAATTTACCGATGGATTTCATATATTTTATATAAGCATCAGCTTTGAGCATGACCACTTGCAAGGGATCTAGAACAGAACCTTTTATCAAATCATTATAATAGCTATTGAGCTGTTGCATATTCAAATTTAACTCATTTTTGAATGCGGATAAATCATGGGGTCTTTGAGCAAAAGCGATATACCATTCGTGTAGCGGAAGTCCTGAAGCGGGAGTTACTTGGGGAGCGACTGTATATTCAATGAGTTCTGTTTCAGGAAATTTTTGACAAGTAAGTTTCATGGCTTTTTCCACTTCTTCTCCAATAACATGTTCTCCAAATGCAGAAATAAAATGTTTAATTCTGCCAGTCACAATAATGCGGTGAGGATAAGTACTTAGAAACTTTACCGTATCGCCAATAGCATACCCCCAGAGTCCAGCATTGCTATTTAATATAATAGCATAATTGATCCCAATTTCAACTTCTTCAAGACTAAGTCTTTTGCGTGATTCATTATAAAAATCGGAGGCAGCAATAAATTCAAAAAAAATACCGCTATTGGAAAGTAAAAGAAGACCTTTTGAAGCTTGGCTGTCTTGATAAGCGATAAATCCTTCAGATGCAGGGTATGTCTCTATGCTGTCTATAGTTTTTCCTATGGTTTCATATAGTTTTTTTTGATAGGGGTCAAAACTTACTCCACCAAATACAAAAAGAGAGAAATTAGGGAAAATATCTTTGATAGATTTATCTTTTCGAGTCACTAATTTATCAAAATACATTTGAACCCAAGGTGGAATCCCGGAAATTAAAGATAAGTCTTGATTTTCGGTCTCGAGAACGATTTGATTTATTTTTTGTTCCCAGTCTTCCACGCAATTAATGGGGTAGCTTGGTAGCTGATTCGATTTAAGGTAAGCGGGAATCAAATGATTAACAATCCCAGACAATCTACCCGTGGGAATTCCAGCAGTGTAGGTTAAAGTGGGACTACCAGAAAGGAAGATCAGCTTTTTGTCAAGAAAGGTGCTATTACCCGTTTCGTTTACATAGGATAATAAAGCATTACGGGCACTGTTTATGTGGTTGGGAATAGAATCTTTTGTGATTGGTATGTATTTGACCCCGCTAGTTGTTCCCGAGGTTTTGGCCAAATAGGCAGGCTTTCCAGGCCAAAGAACATCTTTTCTGCCTTTGAGAATTTCATTGATATAGGGCTTTAACTCCTCATAGTCTCTAATAGGTACATGCTGAACAAAGTCTGCATGGTTATGTATTTGATCAAAATTATGGTCTCTTCCAAATTGGGTATTTGACCCTGATTTTATGAGTTTCTTAAACAGTCTGGACTGAAACTTGCCTGGATTCAGTGACCATTTTTTTTGGTTGTTTACTACCCATTTAGCTATTGGCTTGCTTAAGATAGATCGAATTCCCATATTTGTGCTGATAAGTCATTAATGCTTTAGTTGTATTCATACTTCAACAAAATTACTATAGTTAAGTTTTGATCGACAGTTTATTTAACAATCATTTTAATTAAAAACTTATTTAAAAAATAATTAATGAATGGGCACTTTTCATTTTTTGGTAGATACTTGAGCCTTCTTTGGAAAAGAAATAGATATTGAGTTAAGGGGGGATAAAAATATAGCATAATAGCTACCTATTAATTAAAGCAAATTAAATGGCTTTTAGTTTTATTTTTTTCTTCAACTCTTCTATCGAGTATTTGAATTTGGAATTGGTATCAATCATATCACTTACCGATTGCAAGGCATAGATCACGGTGCTATGATCACGTCCTCCAAAATGATAACCGATAGATTTTAATGAGTGATTGGTATAGTCTTTAGCAAAATGCATTGCCACTTGCCTTGCAATGACCACTTCTTTTTTTCGTGTTTTGGCTTTCATGTCATCGATAGAAATATTAAAATATTCACCTACCGTTTTTTGAATGTAATCAACACCTACTTCAGTGTCTATATGCGAGACAATATTTTTTAGGATTGTTTTGGCTAGTTCTAGATCCACTTCCACATTAGTTAGAGAAGCATGGGCGATCATGGAAATAATGACGCCTTCCAATTCTCTAATATTAGTATTCACACTATAGGCTAAATATTCAATGACTTGGTCGGATATAAGAATCCCATCTGCCTGTAATTTCTTTCTGATAATGGCGATACGCGTTTCGAAATCAGGTTGCTGAATATCTGCAGTTAAGCCCCATTTGAATCTCGAAACTAAACGCTCTTGAAGTCCACTTAAATCTTTTGGAGGACGATCAGAAGTCATGATGATTTGCTTTCCACATTGATGCAAATGATTGAATATATGGAAAAAAATTTCTTGAGTTTTTTCTTTATCTTTTAAAAATTGAACATCATCCAACATGAGGACATCTACATTCCTGTAATAAGCAATAAATTCTTGAAGACTGTTACTTTTCAATGCATCTATGAACTGGTTAGTAAACTTTTCAGAAGCCACGTAGAAAATATATTTTTCGGGATGATTACGTTTGATTTCGTTACCAATGGCCTGAATTAAATGGGTTTTTCCTAGTCCAACGCCACCATAAACCATAAATGGATTAAATGAGGTAACTCCTGGTTTATTAGCTACGGCAAAACCTGCAGATCTTGCCAATCGGTTACAATCTCCTTCAATATAATTTTCAAATTGGTAATTGGGGTTTAAATTGGAGTCACTAGCCAGCTCTTGCATGAACTGAGGATTTTTATATTTATCATATCCATTAACGCGAGATTTATTAAATCCACTTTTGTTTCCACCTACGTTAACAGTGTAGGGTTGATTGGATGCACTGCCATTGTCCATGACTACAGAATATTCCAATTTTCCATTTTGACCAATGACTTTTTGAATGACTTGTTGCAGAATATGCACATAGTTTTCTTCGAGCCATTCATAGAAAAATTGGCTGGGCACTTGAATAGTCAATACTGCATCCTCTAATTTCACCGGAACAATGGGTGCGAACCACGTACTGAAGCTTTGTTCAGGTATTTGCTCTTTGACTAGCAAGAGACAATCCCTCCATTTTTCTACGTGCATGCAGGTGTAATTTTTGTGGAGGTCATTGTTATTTTTCGGGCTTACTTTAATTAGATTACAGTCATCAAAGGTGTAGTAAAAAAACTAAAGAAAAAAGTGAAATATGATTTCAATTAAAATAAATTTTAAGTCTATTTTTTCTTCAATTTAATTTACTCTTTTTTTTCTAAATTTCATGGGTCTAAGACAAAATTTGTTTTTGAGCAAACGGATAAATTCGATTAATGCTTTTTAATAATTAGTTTTGTTTGACATGAAGGGGGCTCAAGTGATATTCAGCGAATTTTCAAAATCAAACTTCAAAAATTGGCTTGAAGATACTCTTCAAAAAAGCCCCCATTTGAATTTTGAAAAAGAATTGAAATGGCAAGATCCATGGGGAATTGAGTTAAATCCTTTTTTTGATGACTCCAATACTATTGCTTCGACTTATCTCACACATTTTTTTTCAAGCCAAACTTATCCCCAATGGGAATTACTCCAAAAAATTGAGGTAAAAGATGATATAACGGCTAATAGAGAAGCACTTGAAGCACTTAACAATGGTTGTGAAGGCATTGTTTTTGATTTACATCATCATTCGCCTAATCCCAATATTTTGTATGATCAAATTCATGCAGCACATTGTACTATTTTTTTCATTGGGTCAAGGGCGATAGATTTAGATAATTTTTTTAATCATTATAGCTCTTTCGACGCTACTGCATTCGAGGGTGGGGCAGATCTTAAATTGTCGAGACCTACTCAGTTTAGTTATACTATTGACGCTCTTAATTGCCAAAGTTTACAAGATTGGTCAAATCTTGTTTTTAAAATTTTTAATTTCTTAAAGAGTAATGATCAATCTGTTACCGTGCAATTAGGTCATGGTTCTCATTTTTATCATGAACTAACGCGAGTTCGTAGTCTAAGATTCATGGTATTTGCAATCTGTCGTGCAGAAAAAATCCCTTTTTCTGCAGATAGGTTACGTATACATTCTTCACCAAAAAAGGGGAAAGGACTGGCTGAAGGTCTTATTTCAAATAGTACTACTGGGCTATTATTAAGCTTAGGAGCTGTAAATTATTTATCATTTGAGTTAGATGTAGAGGACCGTGCTAATGGCCAGAGATGGTCTCGTAATGTGGGCAACTTACTTCGTGAGGAGGCCCAATTAACTTTTGAGCAAGACCCCATAGCTGGGGCCTATTTTTTTGATTTTTATTGTCATCAGCAATGCCTTGCCATATGGAGTTTGTTGCAATCAAAATTGAGTCATCTCACTTATGTTGAGTTGATGGGTGAACACCGTTATCATCGCCCGCCATCTAAATTGGAGGGTTTTATTCCGGGACGACCTCCTTTTTTGAGAGGCCCTTATAGTACTATGTATACACAAAGACCTTGGACCATCCGTCAATATGCTGGATTTTCCACAGCCAAAGCTTCTAATGCGTTTTATCAAAAAAACCTTAAAGCTGGGCAAAAGGGACTTTCAGTAGCTTTTGATTTAGCCACTCATAGAGGTTTTGATAGTGATCACCCTCGTGTGGTCGGGGATGTGGGGAAGACAGGAGTTGCCATTGATTCAGTAGAGGATATGAAACTACTTTTTGATCAAATCCCTCTCAACCAAATGTCAGTTTCTATGACTATGAATGGAGCTGTAATCCCCATAATGGCTTTTTTTATTGTGGCCGCAGAAGAGCAAGGGGTAGAGCTAAGTCAATTGAAGGGTACCATTCAGAATGATATTTTGAAAGAATTTATGGTGCGTAACACTTATATATATCCACCTAAGCCTTCGATGCGAATCATTGGAGATATTTTNGAGTTTTGCNCTGCTCACATGCCCAAATTTAATTCTATNAGNGTCAGCGGCTATCATATGCATGAAGCNGGGGCTTCAGCTGAGTTGGAATTGGCCTTTACGTTAGCAGATGGATTGGAATATGTAAGAAAAGGGATTGAAGTAGGAATTTCTATAGATCAATTGGCTCCAAGAATTTCTTTTTTTTGGGGTATTGGTATGAACTTCATGAGAGAAATTGCCAAAATGAGGGCTGCTCGGTTATTATGGGCCAAGCTCATCAAATCTTTTGATGCCCAAAATCCGAAGAGTATGGCTTTGCGTGCGCATTCTCAAACTTCAGGATACAGTTTGACAGCACAGGATCCCTATAATAATGTAGCACGAACCTGTATGGAGGGATTAGCTGCAATTTTTGGACACACCCAATCATTACATACCAATTCACTAGATGAGGCTCTAGCGTTACCCACTGAGTATTCGGCAGCCATTGCTCGAAATACGCAAATATATCTTCAAAAAGAAACGGGTATTCCCCAAGTCATAGATCCGTTTGGAGGATCTTTTTATCTAGAAAAAGAGACTATAGATCTAACAGATAAAGCTTGGAAAATTATTCAGGAAATAGAAACTATGGGTGGAATGATCGTGGCGATTGAGCGGGGATATGCAAAAATGAAAATAGAAGAGGTAGCTGCAACAACTCAAGCGCGCATTGATACAGGATCAGCATCTATTGTTGGGGTCAATAAATATGTTACGGATCAGAAAGATCATTTTGATTTGCTTAAGGTTGATAACCAAGAGGTGCGGGAACATCAAGCAGCAAGTATTAAGGAAATAAAGGCATGTCGTGATGATTATAAAATGAATCAAGCTTTAAACAAATTGAGTGAGGCAGCTGCCTCGGGGAAGGATAATTTATTGGTATTGGCCATTGAAGCAGCCCGCCTTAGAGCGACACTTGGAGAAATAACTGTAGCTATGGAAAAAGAATTTGGAAGACACAAGGCTTCAAACCAAACTATTTCAGGTATTTATTTTAAATCAGCCTATCAAGACCCTTTTTTTAAAAAGGCTTTGGCGCTATCAACTAACTTTACTGCTAAGGAAGGGCGCCGACCACGTATCTTAATTGCCAAAATGGGGCAAGATGGTCATGATAGGGGGGCTAAAATTATTGCTACCAGTTTTGCAGATTTGGGATTTGATGTAGACATAGGACCCTTATTTCAGACACCAAAAGAGACCGCCATGCAATCGGCAGAGAATGATGTGCATTTTGTTGGGATTTCGTCATTGGCTGGGGGCCATCAAACTTTAATTCCAAAACTCATCAGCGAGTTGACCTTACTTAATAGAGAAGACATTGGCGTCATTGTAGGGGGAGTGATTCCCGAGCAGGATTATAAATCTTTATATGAAGCGGGTGTGATGGCTATATTTGGCCCAGGTACAGTAATTTCAAAGGCGGTGATGGAAATTTTAGAAAACTATATGACTAGTAATGGTAATTGAAAATACAAGGTGCTTAATTTTCAAACATACTACTGTATTTCTCTCATGACTGGTCTTGTCAGGCAGGTCGGGCCACCTCCTCCTTTGATACTAATGTCTTTACCTGCATAGTTAAAAACTTCCACGCCAGCTACTCGCAATAATTCTTGGGTTATTGGATTTCCATTTACCATTAATACTTTTCGTGGAGCCAAAGCCAAGACATTACATCCCATAGTATCAAATTCTTGATCAGGAACATCGATAAGTTTGAAGTTTCTACGAATTAATTCATTTCTAAAATAAATGGGAATTAATCGCGGATAAATTACTGCCAAATCTTTGTCTATGGGACTAAGTACTGACATCAAATGGAAGACATCATTGGGGCCATTATAATGGGGCATTTCGACTACTATGACATGTATATTTAGAGGTTTTAATAAGTTGCGAAGTTGTTTAATACCTTCATAATTGGTTCGATAAGTATGACCTACGGCCAAGGTTGTTTCATTGAGCCATGCGACATCACCGCCTTCCAAGGTTCCTGGACTTTTAATTTCACCTAAAATACCGATTCCTAATTGTTCAAAAACCTGTTTTTGATGTACTGGTTCATTGGCTCTAGCAACTTTACCCATATTACAAATAATCATGCCTTCATTGGTGCTTACAGAGGCGTCACGACAGTAAATACTATCAATTTGGATGTTTTTTTTCCTTGGGAGTTCATAAATAAGGGGATGAGTATCCTCTATTATTTTTCTAAAATGCTCATATTCATTCGTACTATTTTTGAAATTAGGTTGACTCAAATAGTTCAATGCTTTCCATTGTGAAGCCAAACGGGATTCGCTTTGAAAGGCAGCGGCGACGGGTTTAATCATTAAAGAATGGATTTTTCCAAACTCAGAATGAGCGGTTAATTTCATGCGGATGTTGTTGAGCCTTTCATATAAATGTACACAGGGATACCAGCCATCAATATAATAAATCCGTAAAAGACACTTTCTTGTCCGGATCCGATGACGGCCCAAAGAGAAAAAAGGAAAGCGATGAGGCTTCCTAGAAAAGAAATAAATGACTTCTTGGATGTCTTTTTTTGTACTAATAAAATTCCATAAGCTGCTACCGTGAAGAGATAAGGAACCAAAACAAGAAAAGTAGAGAGTAAAATAAAAAAACTATAGGTAGCTACTAATCCATCAGAATAATTCATCATCATCATGATGGAAACAAAGAAACAAGAAATAATTAAACCGATTGCGGGGACCCCTTGCTGATTAAGTTTTGCGAAAATTTTGGGGAAAAGGTGATCGCTTGCAATAGCACAAGGCACCTGACCTTGGATTAAAATCCATCCATTCAAGGCCCCTAGGGTCGAAAAAACTGCTCCAATGGTAACCAAAGTTCCTCCAATGGGTCCCCACATGATGACTGCAGCCTCAGAATAAGGAAAGGGTGAATGCATTAATTGTTCGGATGGAATCATTCCCATTATTGATACGCTACCCAGAAAATATATAAGAAAGGTCACTGATAATCCAAAATAAGTGGATCGAGGAATTGTACGGACAGGATTGATTACATTGTTGGAGGGTACTGTAGCGCTTTCAAGTCCTAAAAATGAAAAGAGGGTAAATGCGGCAACGGCGGTAATTGCGGTACTATTTGAAGATTCAGAAATATTTAGAGGTGTAAAATTCTCTAGTTCTATAAAAAAAAGCCCACAAAATCCCACCAAAAATAGGGGAGCTATTTTCAAAACAGTCATCACCACTTGCACAATCCCAGCTTCTTTTATGCCACGGGTATTGATATAGGTCACGGTCCATAAGATGATCTGACCTGTGATAACGGCGACCAATGAATTTGAATTTAAAATGGGGAAAAAATATCCGAGATAGCTAACCATACCGACAATGATTGCGGCATTCGAACACCAAATACTGATCCAATAACCCCATGCCACCAAAAATCCCGAAAAGTCTCCCAATCCGACTCTAGTGTAGGCATATGGCCCACCATGTGCAAAGGGTAAAACTTTACTTAATTGGCTGAAGACAAAGGCGAGTGATAGCGCACCAAGTCCTGAAAACACCCAACCCACCACACTGATAGGTCCGTAGGTAGCAAGTGCAGAAGGAGTTAAAAAAACTCCAGACCCAATCATATTCCCCACAACTAGTGCCGAGGCCGTCCAAAAACCAATTTTTGCATTTTTCTCTGACATTTTTGTTTTAATAAAGCATATTTGAATATAATTTCGAAAGATAACATAAATAAAATATGCCGACTCGATTTTTTATTGATCCAGATATTACCCAAGCTTCCACACTTCCCGCTTTTTTTTATAAAGATCAAGATATTTTTCATGTTTTGAAAGAAAAGATTTTCATAAAAAGTTGGCAATGGATAGGCTCAGATGATCTCGTTCCACTGCCCAATCATTCCCATCCTTTTGTCTTACTTGATCATTACTTGACCGAGCCCATGCTGCTAATAAGAAATACCCGTGACGAGTTGAACTGTTTTAGTAATGTATGTACCCACAGAGGAAATCTTATTGCACAACAACCGGGGAAAGTAACTAAACTACTTTGTGCCTATCATGGTCGTAGGTTTAGTCAAGAAGGAAAATTTGAATTTATGCCGGAATTTAAGGAAGCCCAAGATTTCCCAAGGGCCTGTGATGACTTGCATAAATTTAAGCTTAAAAATTTGGGCCCTCATTTGTTTGTTGGCATGTTGCCCCAATTTGATTTTGATTCAGTGCTCGTGGTGATGCATCAAAGAATTGGTTTTCTGCCCCTTGAGCAGTTTAAATTTGAATCTGTCTTATCTAAAGATTATTTAGTCAATGCTCATTGGGCACTCTATTGTGATAATTATTTAGAGGGGTTTCATATTCCTTTTGTTCATCAAGATCTGAATGATACGCTGGATTATGGTGATTATACGACAGAGCTTTATGATTATTGCAATCTGCAAATTGGCTATGCTAAAGGTGATGTTGAAGTTTTTGATCTGCCTGAAGGGCATCCTGATTTTGGGAAAAAAGTGGCGGCGTATTTCTATTGGATATTCCCTAACATGATGTTTAATTTTTATCCTTGGGGTTTATCTATTAACATCGTTAAACCTCTCACAATTAATAAGACCAAGGTTGCCTTCCTTACCTATGTTTGGGATGAATCAAAATTTGATAAGGGGGCTGGAACACTACTTGATAAAGTGGAAAGAGAAGATGAATATGTAGTTGAGGGCGTACAAAAAGGACTAAAATCTAGATTTTATCAAGCGGGACGTTTTTCACCTGAACGGGAAAAAGGGGTTCATCATTTTCATAAATTAATCGCTGACTTCATGAACGCTGAGGATGGGTAGGATTACTATAGATGGAACTTGTAATGATTTTCTAAAAAAGATTCGCGCAACCATTTTAAGTTGACCTCATCCAAAGAATAGGACGCCTTATGGACAAATTCTAAAAGTTGTTGTTCAGTTCTTAGACCGATAACGGCCGTTTTTATGGTCTCATGGGCCAACACAAAGCCGATGGCAGCACAAGGGATTCTTCTTTCGAGAATTTTTTTTTGAAGTATATTGATCTCTTCTTTGGAACGATCCAAGTAAGGGCAAGGGGTTTTTCCTTTAAGCAAGCCCTTGGCTAAAACACCCCGAGCTTGGACGCCGATATCTTGTGATTGTAATAAGGGTAAAAGTTGTTCTTCTGATCTTCTGTCGAGTAAACTGTATTGAAGCATTACACTGGTGATATTGGATTTTTTCACATAAGCACGAATTACATTAGGCCTTATAGATGAGAGGCCATAATGGCGAATCTTACCTGTCTGAACTAATGTTTCAAAAGCATCGATGGTTTCGTCAATAGGGTCCCTAATAGTGCCTCCGTGAAGTTGATACANATCAATGTAATCTGTTCCTAATCTTTTTAGGCTATGCTCAACAGCAGANAAAATATATTTTTTGGAGGGGTTCCAATNCCAAGTTTTTCCATTTTTATCCCAAACNTTGCCCACCTTAGTCGCTATAATCNCTTCCTTTCTCCTAGATCCAAGNGCCTTNCCAATGATAGATTCATTAATACCTTGNTCATAAAAGTCGGCGGTGTCAAAATAATTAATCCCTGAATCAAGAGCTTTACTCAACAGGCTACTATGATCTTGAATCTGTGGGTCTAAGGACATACAGCCGAAACCGAATTCGCTTACTCGTAAATTAGACTTCCCTAGTCTTCGGTATTTCACTTCATCTTATTTTTAGCCCAAATTATTATAAAATACTCTGATCATGCTGTAATTCATATTATTTACCATTCTTTCTAGGTATAATAGGGTTATGTTTACTTCTTCTTTTTTTGGGATTTTTGTACTTGCGCTTCATCTTATCAAGATACCTTACCTTGGCATTGATTTTTTGATTTTTTGATTTTTTTTCATGAAAAGCTTCTCCAGAAGGTGCTTCCAATGGGTTTTTCAGTTCGAGGTTAGGCTGACTAGTTTTGGGGAATTCATCCAGAGTCAAAACTGTTGAGATCTCAACATGATCAGGTAAGACTTCACTTGGGATTTCAAAACCCATAAATCTTTCAATGGCCAATTTCTTATGTGTTTCATAAGGACAAAAAAGGGAAATTGCGTTGCCTTTTCTTTGAGCTCGCCCCGTTCTTCCTATGCGATGAATGTAATTTTCTTGAATTTCGGGAAGATCAAAATTAATAACATGAGATACTTTTGAGATATCTAATCCTCTAGAAATTAAATCGGTAGCAACTAATATCCGGTGGGTTCCAGATTGAAATTTTTTAACAACATCAAATCTGTAATTTTGAGATTTGTTTGAATGTGCGATTCCGATTTGCTCAGGAAAGGTCTCGTGGATTTTTTCAAAAAGTTCATCGGCCAATTTTTTACTAGAGACAAATACCAATACTTTATGCATAAGCCCCTTATCTGCCAAGAGCTCTTTGAGAAAGTTGATTTTGGTATTGAAATTAGGTACAGAATACAGAATTTGATTAATATTTTCCAAAGGCGAGCCAGCAGGGGCAGCTTCTACGCGTTCAGGTTGCTTGAAAAACAAATTAATTAATTTTTGAATCTCATCATCTAGCGTAGCCGAAAACATGAGGTTTTGGCGTTTTTCGGGAAGTAGATCCATTAAATTTTTTAACTGTGTTCGAAAACCTAAATTTAGCATTTCATCTACTTCATCGATAATCAGCGTTTTGATTAATTTGGTTTTTAGAATACCATTGAGCATCAAATCCATTAACCTGCCAGGTGTACCAACGACGATATTGGCTCCTTGATGCAGGGCGTTCATTTGAGTTCTAATGTTGGTTCCACCGTAGGCTCCGACAATGGAAACTTCCATGTACTTGGTCAATTTTTCTGTTTCTTCAACGACTTGAACTACCAATTCTCGCGTGGGGACAATGATCATGATTTGCGGTGTCAGTGCCTTATTAAATTTCCACTGTCTCAAACATGGAAGTAAATAAGCATAGGTTTTACCTGTCCCTGTTTGTGCAATTCCAATGGTATCACGCCCGGACATTATGACTGAAAATATTTTATATTGAATGGTAGTGGGGGAGGTCAGTTTCATATCTCTTAGGGCATTTTTCAGAGAGGCATTTAAATTGAGATCTTCAAAAGTCATACCACAAAGCTACCACAGATTAGTGAACTAAATAGTATTGTATGATATTGATCATGATGCTGAGTTTAGCAGAATGATGACAAATTAAATAGAGTCGATTAGGTTTATTTATTGTTAGATTTGCATTATAATAGAGATCAACTTTATTATTCAATATGTGGTGTAGGACTTATTTGTTAATCATTTATGCCTTCGGTTTAAATATATCAAGTTGGGCCCAAACGGAGCTACCGTATAAAGAAATTCCTAGTTATCCTGCAAATTATACAAAGGGCACTGTTATATCTAGGATGATAGATGGGCTGGGGTATCGCTATTATTGGGCAACTGAGAACTTGAGAGCATTGGATCTTGATTTTAAACCAGATACTATTGCTCGTTCAACTTTTGAAACCATGGAGCATATTTATAAGCTTTCCTGTATGATTTTAAATGCTTCAAAAAATCAAGTAAACCAACGAAGAGGCCCTATTCAAATGACTGTAAATGACTTGCGCTCGTCGACACTTAATAATCTGAAATTAGCCAGTGAGAAAATGGTATTAATTGATAAACTGGAAGATTTTAATATACTTTTTCAAAACTCATCAGAAAGAAAGGCACTCCCTTTTTGGCATGTGCTTAACGGGCCTCTGGCCGATGCAATTTATCATACAGGTCAAATAGTCTCTTTTAGAAGAACTTCAGGAAATCCCATGAACTCCAAAGTAAATATTTTGATGGGAAAGACGGATCTATAGAATTTCTGCTATAATCGTTAAAGCTTATGGTATTGATATTTAGAACAGTTTCCACAAGAAAAAAACTGACCTCCATTTCCTATAATTACGATATGTTTTATTATCCCAAAGAAGGATTGAAGTTTACATTTTTCTAAAGGATCAGAATGAACTACCATTGCAGGGATGATTAATACACAGAACAAAAAAAACATATTAGAACTAATCTTAATCATATTAGCCGGTGAATCCGTATTTTTTTTACCTTTTGTAATTCAACGTGTATTTAGGCCCACTTTTCTGGACGTCTTTGAATTAACCAATTATGAATTAGGTGTTTGCTTTTCGATCTATGGTTTAGTAGGATTGTTCTCTTATTTTTTTGGGGGGGCATTAGCCGATAAATTCTCACCACGGGTATTGATGTCTTTAGCTTTATTGTTAACGTCATTAGGAGGCTTGTGGATGATGAACTATCCCTCGTATTCAGTTCTCAAATGGCTGTATGGATATTGGGGGTTTACTTCCATTTTTTTATTTTGGGGGGCTATGATTAAACAAACGAGGATTTGGGGAGGGTCTAAAAATCAAGGCATTGCTTTTGGCTTTTTAGATGGGGGCAGGGGACTAGTAGCTGCTGTTTTGAGTTCTGTAGGGATATTAATTTTTGCTCATTATTTAGGAGGTGATGCAGATTTAATATTATCTGAGCGACAGGAGGCTTTCAAGGGTGTGTTGATCTTCACTTCTGTATTTGTTGGAGGCATTGGTATACTGGTTTTTTTCTTTTTGGATAAAAATGGGGAGCCAGATTCTTCAATTGATACGTCGAAGGTTTTTGTTCGACGAGATTTTAGGAAGGTTATGACAATGCCCTCAGTCTGGCACCTCACCGTGATTGTGTTTTGTGCATACCTAGGCTATAAAGTTACTGATATATTTTCATTATATGCTAAAGAAGTAATGCTATATGATGAAATTGCTGCCGCAGGAATAGGATCTATACTATTGTACTTGAGACCGATCGTAGGTGTGATTATTGGTTTCTTGGCGGATCGCACTCGGGGATCTCTCCTTATTTTATTGGCCTTTATAATGATGTTTTTCGGTAGCATATTTTTTGCTTCTGGCATTATTAATCCTAGTTTGAATAGTTTATTTTTACTAGGGATCACTTTATCGGCTACCGCAATATATGCTTTGCGTGCTTTGTATTTTTCCATTTTGAAAGAGGGACTTATACCCGTCACTTTAACTGGGACTGCAGTTGGAGTCATCAGTTTTATTGCATACACGCCTGATATTTTCTCTGGACCGATCATTGGATATTTATTGGACAGTGCTCCTGGAGGGGCTGGTTACAGAGTAGTTTTTTCTCTTTTAGCAGTTTTTTCTCTTTTAGGCACAGTCGCCACTTGGTCTTTTAGAAAATCAATGTCTTCTACCCATCAACAAATGCCTACCTTCTCCTAGTAATATTTCTCTCTGTTCAAGATTTAAGTTGAGAGGCAATTGAGCTAATCCAATGATCCTACGAATTAGTTCCATTCCTTCAAATTGATCGACCAAAGAAAAATTTACCTCTGATGCTGGATAATGCTTCCAAAAGTTGTTTAAATGTGAGATCGGCTGTTCTGCCATTCTCAGATGTGCTCTAAGTACTCCAAGGTCATATTCTTTAGGACCAAAAAAAGAAAATTCAGGATCAATGATACGAAAACCATATTTCGTTTTTAACCAACTTCCGGGATAGTAGTCACCATGAAGTAGTGAATTGCCCTCGGAAAGATATTGTTTACCCAACTGGATAGCTGCTTTTTTTAATGAGGTGTCTTGTCTCATTTTTTGAGCTAGTAGTTGAAGACCGGGTTTTATCTCATTAAGGTCAAAGTCATTTTCTTCTGAGTAAGGATATACAAATAAATGCTCATGATTAAGATGTCGGAGGGCTATATTTTTTGGAAATTCTGCTTTCTGTGAAGCACTAAATGGAGTGTGATGTAATTGGTGCAAAAAAGAAAGCATCGAGACATAATCCTCTTGGGATAAATCAACCTCATTTTCATACAAAACTTGATAATCAGAAGACTTGCCTAAATCTTCTATGAACAAGAGTTTATTAGCATAGTCGAATCCTAAGAGTTTGGGAAGGTAATGACTGCATGAAGAGGTATGAATTAATTCATAAAATTGCTTTTCAACATCAATGCGATCAATAGGAGCAGGTATTTGAGGATATTTGTTGACGTAATCCCTTGACTGTTTGATTATGAAGCTACCTTTTTTCGTAGTTATTCGTAAGACCACATTCATGTTACCTACTCCCGGTGTTTCTACGTGTATAATTTGATCTTCATTAAGCATCCAATTATTGTCAACAAGTACATCTTTCAGTTCAGTTTGAGAACTATACAAGCTTATTTCTTTCATGTTAAAACAGTAAATGAGGGTTTATTTGTGGATAGGGCAAAGGTAGTTGTATTGATTCATTGAAGTTATCATTAAATGTGATTTTGGTGAATTATTAAGATCAAAGTTGCCATGGTTTGATAAGAATTTTCCCTGCAGACATATTTTCGGGGAAGGTATTTAGCCCTTCGATGACTTGTGACATTGACATCCGGTCTCTTATTTGAATTTTATGCTGACTACCTAAAAATTTTTGTACCTTATTAAATGCTTGCATTAGGGTGAACATTGATTGTTCATTTATCCATTGAGAAAGCCAAAAACCATTTATTTTCTTGTTTTCAAAAATAAATCTTCCATGAGGAACCGTCATTTCTTGTTCAGATAAGGCACCATAGATCATAACTTCTCCACCTTTAGGTAAGGCGGCCAAGAGTTTGGAGACCATAGCTCCTGAAAGTGCATCAAAAGCAATTTTTACATTAAGTTGTTTGAATAAGTCACCCATTTCGCTATAAAAATTAGGGGACGAGCTATCGAGTATGAATTGAGCACCATTTTTCTTAAGTAAATCAACTTGTTCGGGTCGTCGCACAATATTTATACACTGAAGCCCATTTTGTCTACACATTTTATCCAATAATTGACCTAAAGCACTGGCTGCTGCCGTATTGGCGATGGCATAGCTTTGATTTTTTTTGGCAATACTGATCATGGCAATCACTGATAAAGGATTGACCAATAACATAGAACCTTGTTCTAAACTTAAATTATTTTTTAAGGGGATGGCAGTTCCAGCTTGGGTTAGTGTGTATTCTGCCCATGTACCATTTCCAGTAGTAGGGGCAAAACAGGCTACTTTTTTACTTAATAACCTTCGAGAAAAAAAATCATTTCCAGTGGCCATTACGATTCCACTACCTTCAAAACCAGCCACCACGGGTAATTTTTTTGGAGAAGCATATAAACCCCTTAAAAAGGCCCAATCTGAAGGATTGATAGGGGCACTATCAATCTTTACCAATATCTCTCCCTTGGCGGGCTTGGGGACTTCTAAATCTTCAACAGTAAGACCTTTGTCAAATTCTTTTAAGACCAAACCTTTCATAGAATTTGGAAAATGTGTGCCGAATATGTTTTTCATAAGGGTGCAAGAATAATGAAAATATAGATATTATTTTTGACTTGAACTTTATGGAGTAGTATATAGATTGTTTTTTAGTGGAGATTCAAATTTAATTTTTAGACTAAATGAAGGCAGTTTGAGTATCTTATTTTGGACTTATTATTACAACCTCTTTTCATATCAATTTATTTATGAATAACTTGATTTCTAAGGCTGAAGAATTATGAAAACAGATAGATATTTTTATTTACTCATTTTGTCAGGATTACTGGGTTGTTTTGGTAAGTTAAAAATGTCAGAAATTGAACAGTGGGAGACACAGGCTGCACAGGTAGAAATCATCAGAGATGATTTTGGAGTCCCTCATATTTATGGTAAAACAGATGCAGACGTGGTATTTGGGCTCTTGTATGCTCAATGTGAAGATGATTTTCACAGAGTGGAGCGTAATTATATTTGGGCTATCGGGCGATTGGCGGAGTTGGAGGGAGAAGATGCACTTTATAGTGATTTGAGGGCCAACTTGTTTATGACCAAAAGCGAGGCAATTGACGCCTATGAAGCCAGTCCCAAGTGGCTACAGGATCTTTGTGATGCTTTTGCAGCAGGGATTAATTATTATCTATATTCCCATCCAGGAGTAAAACCAGCGTTATTGACCCATTTTGAACCTTGGATGCCATTTTACTTTAGTGAGGGATCCATTGGAGGTGATATCGAGCGGGTGGAGATATCTCAAATAAAAGCTTTTTATGAGGATGATCATCCACTTTCGCTCCTTATTGATGATGGTCCAGAGCTTACCCAAGAATACCTGATGGAACCGCAAGGATCCAATGGGATAGCTATTGGAGGAGAATTAACTACATCGGGAAATGCCTTGTTGTTAATCAATCCACATACTTCTTTTTTCTTTCGGGGAGAAGTTCATGTTGTGAGTGAAGAGGGCTTAAATGCATATGGAGCAGTAACCTGGGGTCAATTTTTTGTTTATCAGGGGTTTAATGAAAAAGCAGGTTGGATGCATACCAGTACTTACACGGATGTCATTGATGAATTTGTAGAGAAGGTACATCAAAAAGAAGGGGGATATTATTATGAGTATGGGGAAGATATAAGACCGATTTCTTCATATGAGGTTAATCTGAAATATAAGCAAGGGGATACAATCAGGGATAAAACCATCACGGCCTATCGTACGCATCATGGTCCAATTACCCATATGACGGACGATGAATGGACTTCAACTGCATTAATGTGGCAACCAATTGAGGCATTAACACAATCTTATATTCGAACCAAAATGCATGATTTGGAGGAATTTAATCAAATGATGGATATGCGTACCAACTCTTCGAATAATACTGTTTATGCAGATGCAGGAGGGAACATAGCCTATTATCATGGGAATTTCATTCCCAAAAGGGATATAACATTTGATTACAGTAAACCTGTAGATGGGAGCAATCCTGCCACGGATTGGCAAGGATTGCATTCTCTTGCAGAGACTATTAAGGTCATCAATCCACCTAATGGATGGATTCAAAATTGTAATTCAACTCCTTTTGCTTCTGCGGCTGAATTCAGTCCAAAAAAAGAGGATTATCCTTATTATATGTCAAGAGATGAAGAAAATTTTAGAGGTCTTCATGCAACAAGGTTGCTTAAAGAAAGTACCGATATGGACTTAGATAAACTGATTGAATTAGCTTATGACCCCTTTTTGCCAGCTTTCGAAATATTGATTCCAGGATTGATAAGAGCCTTCGATCAGTCTGAAAAAGAAGCAATGCTTTTTGCTCCGATTGAGATTTTGCGTAATTGGGATTTTTCCGTTTCAAAGGAATCTATTGCCATGACGCTGGCCCATTATTATGGAACTCATTATGTAAGAGACGGGGTTCGACCAAGTGGATTGAAATTTATAGAATTAATGCAATATTGGAGTGAAGAATCTCCAGAAAGTGAACGGCTGTCTCTTTTCAAAAGTGCCATAACTCATCTAAATGAAGATTTCGGTATGTGGAATCAAGCTTGGGGTCAGATCAATAGATATCAGCGTTTAGATGGGGCTATTAGGCAAAATTTCAGTGATGAAAAGCCTAGTTTACCCATAGGCTTGGCTTCGGGAAATTGGGGTGCTTTGGCGGCTTATGGTGCTCGCTATGACAATAATACCAAAAAGATATATGGTACCCGAGGAAATAGTTTTGTAGCTGCCGTTTCCTTCGGTGATCGGCTAAAAGCCAAATCAATTTTGGCAGGTGGACAAAGTGGAGATCCCAATTCGCCCCACTTTGATGATCAAATATCATTATATGCAAATCATTTGTTCAAAGAAGTGGCTTTTTATCGTGAAGATGTGGAGGCTCGAGCGACGATAAAATATCAACCAGGTTTACGATGAATAGGAAATAGAGAGAATTTTAGTCATCTTAGTTAAGCATTTAGTAGCTCGTGTCGGAAGTTTTCTGCTTCAATATTATCTCTGATATGGCATCCCAAAGATCGATTCGTTGTCTTATGGATTTCTTGGCTACTGCCAAGACTTCTTTCCATTTTTGAGTATCGTTACCACAAAGTTTAGAAACCATTTGTAAGGACAAAGGCCCATGTTCATCTCCATCAAGTTCAATATGTCGATTGAAATAGTAGGTGATTTTGTTATATTTTTCATTATTGATGTCCCCTTTGCTTAAGATTTCATTGAACATGTCTGGAATAATGTCTTCTCGACCAAAGGTGAAAGCCGCAGCAATCAAGTGTACTTTTTGAGTTGAGATGATTTGAAATGTATATTTTGTAAAGTCAGCTACCTTTTTTTCGATTTTAATCTTGTCTAAAGCTTTTTCAACCTGTGTACCCTCATTAATTTCCTTTATAAAAGAGTCAATTTTTGAAGTACTCGCTCCTATTTGTATCATGGCATCTAAATACATTTCAAAATGACTTTTGGGTTGATTTAGTTCGTTCAAATCACTTTCTTCGCCCAATACAATTTCATTGATAAAACGGGCTAAATTTGCATTTTGATTAGGCATCCAAGGGATCTGTAAATGTGTAAGATTTTGCTGCAAAGATTTGAGTAATGACATGAAGTCCCAAACCGCAAAGATGTGATGTTCCATGAAAATTTTTATATCCTCACTATTTTGCAGGGTTCTGTATATTTTGTGGTCTCGTAAGTTATTTCTAAGCTGAGAAAGTTCGTCGTTAATATTTGTGATCATATTTATTTAGTAGTAATTATTTTTTCGCTAGTTGGGGAGTATCAATTTTAAATTTTTTTAGATCATTNAACGAGNTTACATTCNCAAAATGCTAATTAAANATTTTTTAATTTTTNTTATAATTAATTCAGAAAAGATAAATTAAGTTCCTTCAATACNGGTCTANATGCAATTAAAACTTAAAAAATGCCCTTGATTTCCTTTTTTGCAAAACTATATATTTTACTATATTGAAGTTTATATATTTCTTTAATTAGGGGTTCNTTATCCAATTTNTTAATTGTCCGGAAGTTAAATTACTACCACAAATAACAGCCCCCACTTTTTTAGTGCGACATCGATCTTTATTGTCTAATATTGCTGCGATGCCAACCGCAGCAGAAGGTTCGCTAACGATACCCACGTGTTGGTGTAGAAGTTTCATAGCTTTTAAAGTAGTGCTATCGGAAACCAAGAGGGTATCATCTATCAAAGGGTCTAAATCGATTAAAGATTGTTTTACAGGGAGTCTAATTGCGATACCATCAGAAATAGTATTTACAGTAGCATGACTGATCAGCTTTTGGCTACGAATGGATTCAATCATTGAGGGAGCACCTTCCGATTGCACAGCTATTAATTCTGTTTGAGGGTTCAATTCTTTAAAAACTCGACCAATACCACTAAATAATGCTCCATTTCCTAAGGGAATCAGCAGTGTATCTAATGTATAAGGAAGTTTTAATAGTTCCAACCCTATGGTACCAGCTCCGGCAAGGGTTTCGATATCTTGACCGTCCTCTACGAATCGAAGTTGTAGTTTTTTGGCATGCGCTTTTGCTATTAATTTGGCTTCATCAAAGTCTTTACCCATCAATTTAACTACTGCCCCAAAGGATTGTATCATTTCAATCTTATAGGCATTGGCATTTTTGCTTGCAAAAACCGTTAAAGGAATTTTCTTTTTATGACAGGCATAAGCCATGGCTTGGCCAAAATTCCCGGCACTGGCACAGACGATGGGATTATCATTTGCTACTTGAGAAATGAGTATTTCAGCGCCTCTTCCTTTGAAGGATTTGATGGGATTAAGAGTTTCAATTTTTATTGTAAGTTGGCAATCAAAGAGGTTACTTAACCCTTTAGAAATAAATTGGGGAGTGTTCAAGAATGATGAGTCAATCAAAGGAATTCCTCCTATAATTTCATCCATACTTAGTCTATGCTTCATGTGGAGTTCTAACTGGTATTTTCGTAGAATGTAAAGGTATTATTTAAATTAAACAAACTACTTATAAAGGGAACTACACCAAAAAATTATTAAAAAACCAATTAAATATTGGTTAGAATTGTTCTTATATTTGAATAATTTTACAGCATTTCCACAGTAATTATTTATAGGTAAAATCATTTAATGAGAAGAGCTTCTTTAATCTGATTCAGGTGCTCCATTTTTTTTACTACAGGATATTTTTTGGGTGATTTGTTTCCTAATTTTTAAAGGAGATAGTTTAATATAAATGGGTTAATTTTATTAGATATTAGTTGTAACATAAGGATTTAACATGCTATTTTAGCTAAAATTTTTCTAGATCTAACAAAACAAATGTTAATAAGTTTTCACTAGATCAATTGTGATTAAGTTTATATTATAATTTTGACAATTATTTCACTGATCTTTCGTGAACAATATTTAATAATATGAGTTTTTTAAATATATTCTTACCGAGCTTTGCAATAACAATCTTATGTAGTTCAGGGATCATTGGATTTGCGCATTTGCCTCTGTCGATCAGCTTTAATCTTCAAAGTGATACAGAAAGCAAAGCAGAGTTAATTAAAATTGATACCCCTTTGGATACTTACATTCAAGGTAAAATTGAAAAGGATTTTCCTTTATCGTGGAGGTCTTTGTATGAAAAAAATAATCCTTTAAAATCACAGTTAGCACTACAGGCATATGCTGAATTGAATATAGAGCCGTCACCAAAAAAGATTACAACACCCATTTATAATGCACTTTATGATGCTGTTAAGTTAACACTTGGAGATGAGTTTAACCACTTTGTTGGACATGAAAATGTGGGAATTTCCTATTTAAAAAGAGGGGATAACGGTTATTTTTCTTTGGGGAATGATGGTAAGTTATTTTTTTGGGAAGAAAATGGGACTTCATTTATGCCACAAGAAATTGAAAATCGATTCATTTATTTTTGGCGAGGAGAAAAAATGAAAATTATTCCTTCAGCCATTCCTAATTATCACATAATAGATATAGCTACTCAGGGTAAAAAAACAATTTTATATACGGGAAAAGGGAGGTTCATTGAAATTGATTCAAAAACTGATCAGTATGTTGAGATCATCAATAGTGAATTAGATTTGCGTCGAGTAAAAATTTTTCCTTCTGATGTTGGATGGGATATTTTTTCAAAAAACGAATGGTTTCAATTGACCGTCAATAGCCCTGATAAAATTATCTGGAAAAAGCAAATACTAGAGTTTAATATAGGTGAAATAATAAAGTCAAGCGCTGGCTATTTTATTTTAGATGCTGACTGTTTTTATGAATTAAATACAGACACTCAGGAATCGGTAAAGCAATCATTGGTATTTAAGGGAATGCCAAACAAAATTGTTATTGATAATTTGTTCAAAACCTTAGCGGTAGGATATATTTCCGGTGATATTTCTTTATTTGATTTATCAAATCAAAGGGAAAGAGCATTCTTAAGTGGTCATGACGCGAGAATTTCGGCATTGTCATTTGATGATGAGCGTTTGTTTTCGGCTAGTTTTGATAAGACGGTTAGTATTTGGGATCTTAATAATCTTGAGTCTTTTCCTGTAAAACTTTATGATCAATCTAGTTTTATTACCCATTTAACTACTGATGAAAAGGCGCAAAGACTCGTTATAGGGGAGGTAAATGGCATATTAAAGTATTATGATCTAAATCAAGAAAAATTAAAAAATTTGCTGTGTCAAAGTTCAATTGAACCATTGTCTAGGGAGGCATGGTCTAAGTATGTAGGCGATGATCGCCCATATTTGCCTTATCATTGTGAGATTGACCCTTTACCTCAAGATTAGACTAATGAAAAATTATTCAATAGCAAAATATTTTTATTTTATATGGATTTTTATTTTTTCTAGTGATGCTTTATTGGCTCAAAATTGTGAACAAAAATTAAAGCTAGCCAATAAATACTATCAAGAGGGCAAAATTGAGTTAATCAAAGAACTCTTAAAACCTTGTTTAGACCAAAAAAGGTTGGATAAAAAACAAATTCTTGAGGCTTATCGCTTGATCTCTAATGCATTTTATTTGATGGATTCATTAAATCAGGGAGTACATTTTGTTTCGAGTATTCTAAATCGAGATTTAACATACAAAGGAAGTCCTGGGGATTCATATAGTTTTAAGAATGGATTGTTTGACATAAGTCAAAGACCACATTTTCAATTTGGACTTGATATAGGAGTGAATATTCCTCATGTTCATATTGATGATATATTTAATGATGTATTTGATATGAATACAGCTCAATCTATTGGTGGGATAAAAGTTGATAATTTAATTTCTGATGTCAAATCAGAATTTGGGTTGTCTATGAAATGGATTTTTATCAGGCAAATTAGAACTCGTTTAGATCTGGAGAGTGGCATTGGATTTCATAACATTAATTATAATTATACTGATAATTATAAGGCTGAAAAAGCATATATCAGTATCACAGATTGGCAAGTACCCATCATGGTGAATTATCGTTTACCCTTGTTGTTAGATGGCAACACAATTAATATTCAATTAGGGACAGTTTTGAGATTTTTAAACAATTGGGATCAAAGACAGGCGTCGGGAAGTATGTTGAGTTTGGATGCGATCAGAACCCAGTTTAATTATGATTTAACTTTGGGGGCATTTTTAAATATTAAAACAGAATATTTGATCGTTCGACCAAGATTTCAGTATAGCATGGGACTCTCTTCTAGAGCTCAAAAGCTGAGCTTGGATCAGAACATTAAGTATCTTTATAATTCTCCATCTTTTGTCAATTACAACAATCACTTCAATCACTTTATTTTTTCTGTAGCTTTATTAAAACCTAAATTCAGATGAGATTTTTAGTTATTTTAATTCTAGTTATTACTTTGTCTTGTGAATTTGATGAAATTAATAAAACTGAGGAAAAAAATGCTTGGTATTTTTATGAAGTATCAAATATAGGGACTATTGAAGCTTCGAATTCTACTATACCTGTGATTGCTTTTCCAAGTAATTTATATTCCATTATTGGCATAAATAATGAAATATCTGCCGTACCGATAAATGATTTCTATGAATTTGTAGATTTTTCGATTCAGGATGTAATTTCCTTGGGAGGGAATAGTAGGTTTATCATTAGTGCTGTTAATAACACCAATTTAGCTTCCGTTTATGGCCTTAGATTTATTGGCACGGAATCTGAATCTTCAGTGTTTTTTCATGATAATGTGGAGAGCGGGACCTTTACGGCTAATGATGATCAATCTTTTTTTGGGATACTAGAATCATCGCCATCTATAAATGGCTCAAATGAGATTTATTTGAATGCGCAAATTGTTCATTATTCGCTTTTGAATGATAATATCGATACTTTGTCTACTCATAGTTTTGATTTAGTAAACATCGATTTGTCAAAATCAATGGAAGGTTTTGTAACTCGAGGATCTGATAATCTGTATTATGCTTTTCAAGAACAGTTATTTTTATGGGATTTAACTACAGAAAATTTGATATCAACCTCTACAAATACCGATATAAAAAACTTATTGTCTATTGACGATAAGATCATTTTAGTAGGATCTGCTAATGAATTAAAAATTTATAATGAAGATTTGACTCTTGATCGGACTATTTGGTTTTCTGATGTAATACCAGCAGCAATTGATAAAAAATATACATTACTAAAAGTCTTTACAAGCAAGAAAGGTATTCATATCGTTGTAGGGATCTCTGAAGCGATTAAAAAGAGTGATGGTAGATTTGTAGAACAAATGTTAACATTAGATTTGTTGACGTTGAATTCGGAGGGTATTTTGGGGAGCAGTATGGTTGTCCTCGAAGGGAATAAAGATCAAAATGAAGATTTATTTTGGAATCAATTTGAACTTATATCACAAAACATTAATAATAATGCAGCATATTTTATGTTTAGAAAGCGATTATTTGATGCCAAATATGAATATTTGGTTAAAAAAACAGTAATAAATTAGTTTTCATCAACCTCAAGTTCTATTGACCGAAAAAGGGTCAATTCAAAAAGACCAACATCACAACCTTCACCGATAATTTTTAATTGTATACCATTAGTGAGTTGACCTGAAAAAGAACCAATACAATTTTCAAGACATTCTTCAAGACAATTTGTGTAGCTAACCATATAATTGTTTAAGAAACTGCTACCCTCTAGGGCTGAGATGATATTATCTGAATATCTGAATCTTAAAGAACCTGATTTTAATGAAAAACTGTTACCCCAACCATTATTTGGTACGGCAAACTCAAAGCTACCTAAATATTTATTCAAGTCTTCTTGTTGCTTGATGTTTCCCAAAAGCGTCAAAATTTGTTCATTTCCTGGAGATAAAAAGGAACCATTTTCTGTCATATTGGTTCTTAGTGTACCTTCGTAAAATCCAGTTAGAGGAGCTTGATTTGTTAAAGAAGCAGTGTTGGAACTTAGAATTGAAAGTTGATTAAAGTTTTCACCTAGCATCATAATCTTGGCAATGTAGTTTTTATTGGGGACTACCAAGTCTCCCTCTGTATCAAGTTGATTTTTAAAATAAACAACATTATTTTTATTGGAAGTGATTGGACTCTCTGTATAAGATTCGGAAGCCAACAAAAATGCTTTGGTTGCACTAAATTCATTTATTTTTTCTTCTGGGATCAGCATGATACGGTATATTGAAATTTGTCCTTTTTTCTCATTGGTGAATGTGAGGCAAAGGTCATCTGAAGATCCTTTGTTGCCAATGTCAAAAAGGTAGATATTTTCGATACGTTGGTTTTCAATCAGATTTAAGCCCTCATCACAATTGTAAAACAAGATTGTTGATAAGATTGAAAAAAAGAATTTTATTGATTTCATTTTTTTGAATTTGGCGGTAAAGATGTCATAATCAGATTAATTAAAGATCAATTTTTAAAAAAAAATTGTGATGGGGGCATATTTAAGCTAAAATCATTGGCTTCCAACACTCGAAATCCAACGAACGTTGAGGTCTGGATCTTCCATTTCTTTGTCAAAAGGAAACATGGGCCGTTTAATTCTCTTATAATTTAATCTTTCCAGATCTTGGTCTACTCCCCCGGGTGTAAGGGCCATGATCCAATCTCCTCGCATATCATAAAGTTCAGGAACTAAATAGCCAATTTTCACCACCAGAATTGATGAATTTCTCGGGTCCAAGCCCAATCTGGTAAAATCTTTTTCATAATGATATGGTTTTCTTTTTTTGGTAACAATGACTTTAACACTACCCACCTTGATCACTGCTTCTGTCTCAGCATGCAAATCACCGTGTATGAGGGCTTTTACGGTTCCTTCGAGTTTAATTGGGGGCGCATAGCGATTGTCTATTTGGCCACCAACATAAGCAGCAACTTTTCCACCAATACCTACTAAATTTGCTTGTTCAATGAGTTTGGGTCCAGGTATTGAGGCATAAATAAGTTCGGGCCCGCTACTTGATTTAAGTTCGGGGTGAGCTAGGATTTCTCTTAAAGTCCAAGTGACATCTCCAGCACCTCCGGCCGTAGGATTGTCACCCATATCACTAATGATGTATGGATTTTTTTTACTAGCTAAGGCATAAGACAAACTTTTTTCGAAAGTTGTTGTGGGAGCTACAAATTCGAATTCATTTCGCTTTTTCCAGAAGCTGGATGCTAAAAGTTCAGCTGTTTTTTTGACGACGAGTTGGTCATCACCTGTAACCATGACCACAGCATGATTTCTCGGCTCATCAGCCCAAGCATAGCCAATCCAAATGGCAGCATCTATGATACCTTCTTGAGCAGCCGCAGGTCCTACTTTTTTATAGAGACTTTTTCCAGGCTCTATGCGAGTACTTGTTTTCTCACCAGGCAATAATATTGGAATGGGAATCCATGCTTTAAAGGCGGGCTTCCCTTTGCCATTCTCCAGTCGAATCAAAAGGTTTTCTAAAGCACGTTCTTTTGATTCGAGTGCATCTTCATGGGGAGCCATACGATAACAAGTTATCAGATCAGTGTGCCTTGCCAATTTTTGAGAAACATTTCCATGTAAATCCATGGAAGTTGAAATTAGTGTTTCAGTGCCAATTACCCTTCTAATTCTTTCGATAAAGTCACCTTCAGGATCATCCAGATCTACGACGCTCATGGCCCCATGTATGTCAAAAAATAACCCATCATAAGGTTTATATTTATTTAGCGAGTCCAAGGTTTTGGTTACTAGGTTCTCATAAGCCTCACGTGAAACACGCCCACCTGGTAGCGCATGACCTTTGAGAATGGGCACCCAATTAGCTCTCTGTCGCATGGCTGTATTTTGTGCCAAAAAAGGATAATAATCAAAAATAGCTTCGCCTGTCTTGGCATGAAAAGCTTCCTCATGTGTCAAGGCAGGTGAAAAGGTGCTGGATTCAATGGCGAGTCCCGCAATGGCAATTTTAAGGATAGGACTTTCTTTTTCAGGTTTTACACAGCTTATAAGCGTCATCACAAAAACAGCAAAAATAAGGTTTCTCATTGGTTTTACAGATTTATTCTAAAAGGTTTGATATTGAAGATAATTAAATTGTGGGTTAATCTATATTATATAAAAAACTATTCTTGGTATCACGACTTTTTTTATAAAAACGTCATCATTTAACGATTTAATAGAAAGAATAATCCAATGATTTAAGTTTTTAAGATATTGTCCTTCAATAAGGATTATTAATTGATATGTAAAAAAAGACTTATAGCTTACCGATAACACCTCCTTTTTTTATGGTCTTATCTTATTTTAAATTGTCCACTAGCTTAGTACTATAATACAAAGACTTACCAATGATTTTTCTTTCTTTAGTGAAATCATTTATAAAGTGAACGGGAAGGGTAAGTTTTTTTTGTCATCACTTTTTCTCCAAAGATTTCAATTTATCAGTTTGGTCTCCTCCTTTAAAACATAGAAGTTTATCAGAGATTATAGTTAATCTACGATTAGGTAGGAGCAATAATTTGATAAAAGAATCTTTAAATTAAAATAAAAAGGGAAAAATTAAGATAGCTACAAAATGATGTAAATTAAAATAAATGAAACTTATTCCTTATTTTTAATTTATGGAAAAAGGGGATGTTATTTTATGGTGCTCGGTAGCCTTGACGCAGCTCACTTTTTTGGCAATTCCTTATCTGATAAACGAGTCTAATGCAAAATATTATCTGGCCGGTTATAATACGCTTTCAAAGGCAGACAGAAAAAATTTTGATCTTAAGGGATATTTAGTATTTCAAAAAAAATTTCTAATCACATACAGCTTAACTACAGCATTTATCTTCATTGTGTCTTATTTTATTTTACTCCCAATTAATGTAGTCATAATATATGTGATTTCTCTAACCATCCCATTACCTTATTTAATTATCCAAGGAAATAAATTTAAAAATAAAAATACTTAAGAAAGAGAGAGGTTGTTAGAGTAATTTTTTGATTATCGGAATCTGTATCAGATGAGGTATCCTGGTACTGATAATTTTGGCCAAATTGGTTATTGAAATATTCTCTATTTTTAAAAAAGCAGAGTGTTCTGTTATTTAAATCAATGTTCAAAAAAAACTAAAAAAATTTAAATGGAACTTAGTTGATTTAATGGCTGTTTTAATTAGATGTCTGTGTTATCTTATATTTTACAATTCATTGTCGCTTTATCAATTGCTTACGTTTGGGTATTTCGATTTGATAATATTGTTCAAGAGTTTAAGCAGTACGAATTGGCTGACTTAACACGAAATTTTGTAGGCGCGGCTAAAATCTCCTTATCAACCTTACTAGTTGCAGGTATTTGGTTTCCACCTTTGGTACTCATACCATCTATATTAATGGCCATTCTTATGGTCTGTGCACAACTAGCACATTTCAAGGTAAAGAACCCCTGGAGTAAACATTTGCCCTCATTTGTTCTTTTAGTTTTTTCGGTTCTCATAGCAGGTATTGCTGCCGAGATCATTTGAAATTGGTCATTTTTCACAAATTACTTATTTTATTCTCTGCTATATCGTTTTTTATTTACGGGATTTCATATTTTTTTTCAAAAAGCATGAAATCGGAATTTAAAAGGTTTGATTTAGAGAAATTTGGTGTCCTGACGGGATGTTTGGAGATATGTGGAGGCATAGGACTTATTTTTGGTTTATGGGTTCATTTTTTGTTGATTTTTTCATCTTTAGGGTTGTTCCTTCTAATGTTTTTGGGCTTTGGAGTAAGGCTCAAAATGAGAGATAGCTTGATGCTTACTTTACCTTCATTTTTTTACATGTTACTTAATCTATATATCTTTTATTTTATTGGATTGAACAATTTTTAGGCTATAAGACAAAAAATCTAATTATAGAAGATTCATTTTCTCATTTTTTTACTGTTACATAAATCATTAGCCAATAGTAGATACTAAGAGCTAAAAGTAATTTTCATAACCGACAATAGTTTCCTATTTTACATTAAGAAAAGAGAAAAATAGAGTTATGAAAAAAGTCTTTTTAATGTTATGTCTGCTGGGAATCGCATTGCCGTATTATCAATTACTACTGTTTATTCAAGAAAATGGATCAATGGCGCAGTTTTGGGAACAGGCCTTTGCATCGTATCCAGCTCATATGCTGGCTGTGGATTTAAGCGTAGCTGCTCTTTCTTTTTTGGTTTTTTTGGTTTATCAAAGAGTACAAAAGCGAATAAAGCTTTCTCAGTTTATAAAATATTCTTTTTGCCTCTTTTTAGTCGGTTTTTCCCTAGCCTTACCTTTGTATTTTTATGACTGTCATGATCAAGAGGTAACATAGGGAAGGTCCTTAGGCTGGGCTTTAGATTTTTTTGGGGATATGAGATGCTTTAACGGGCTGTAATATTATGGCGGATATTCTCAATTAGTTTAATCTTCATGTTCTCGAGAATCTGTCAGACCGTAAGTTTTGGGACCTCAATTGAGCAGAAAATAATTTCAAACAGATTGGTAGATATTTTAAGAGGAGTTACGCAATAGCTTTTCTATCATGAAGGCTTACGGATCTTATCTCATTGAAGATTTACTATAGACATTGGAAATAGGTTAAATTGATAGATTGTTTTTAATTTCTAATGGAAAACACACAAAGTTTAAGGTTATATTCCGTTTATTTTTTAATATCTTGGTCAAAGAAAAAAAAGATTTCACGAAATTGCAGTTTTAATAACTAGGCTCATTATTGGAATTTTACCTTTCTATTTCATTTTGTTAACCCCATCTACTCATTTAGTTTTCTATTAATATTTACTTGAACAAAGAATGCAACAACTTTTGAACATGAAGCTTTTACGACATATACAAATCTTCAGTATTTGCTCCATTCTTATATTTTGGAGTAATTGTGGTAGCGGTGCAGTCGATCCCATAGAGGATAATATTGAGAAGACTCCTTCAGATCTCACAATTTTAGATTTGGATGAAGATGGCATAATAGATGAAGCAGATAGTTGTGATACAACACCTCCCGGGGCCTTGGTGGATGCTTCTGGCTGCCGAATTATAAACGAATATAATTCAAATTATTATTTGGTTTGGCAAGATGAATTTTCAGGTGAGGGTGCCGTGGATAGTAATAAATGGCATCATCAAACAATACCTCCCAATAATGGCACCTGGTGGAATGGAGAAAAACAGCATTACACTGATAGGATAAACAACTCCTATGTGAGTGATGGTGTCTTGATAATAAAAGCTATTAAAGAAGACTTTGAGGTTGACGGTTCAACACAGAATTATACCTCTGCAAGATTAAATTCCAAGTTTTCTTTGAAATACGGCCGTATTGATGTTAGAGCTAAATTACCGAGATCTGCCGGAACATGGCCAGCCATTTGGACTTTGGGAACCAACATAAATGAAATTGGAAATTATTTTGGTAGCACTTATGGGGATGTGGGTTGGCCAAGTTGTGGTGAAATTGACATTATGGAGCAAAATGGTTGGGACAAGACCGAACTAATTGGGCATTTCCATTGGGGGCATACAAGTACGGGTGAATATGCAAGTTACGGCAAATCAACCTTAATAGAAGATGCCATGGATGAATTTCATGTGTATTCATTGGAATGGACAGAAGGCCAACTTAGAGTGTTACTTGATAATAATGTATTTTTAGCAATGAATAATACAGCTTCAATACCTTATGATAACCCACATTATATTTTGCTTAATATAGCGATGGGTGGAAATTTAGGTGGAGTCATTGAGACAGACTTTTCTAGTGATTCAATGCAAGTTGATTATGTCAGAGTATATGGGATTGATTAAATCTCTTATCAAATAACCCTAAAATTATTTTCACCAATTATGGCTTTGTTATATTAATAAAACACTTCAAAGGGATTCCTTAATTTTTTAGCCTTAGTTATAGATTTAGAGCCTAAGAAATCTTTGAGATATCAATCCGAAAACGAAATGTTTGTACCCATAAACAAAAAAGCCCCAATAATAATAGTAATAGGGCTTTTATGCAGAGGAGGAGGGATTCGAACCCCCGGTACCTCTCGGTACGCCGGTTTTCAAGACCGGTGCATTCGACCACTCTGCCACTCCTCTGTGTGTTTTGGTCTTGAAAATTGGTTCGCAAAATTAATCGATCTTTTAAACTAATCAAGTGAACTAGGTAATTTTATCTTATTGGATTTAAAATAAATTAGATTAGAAAAATATGGAATACAGGATATTCTCAAAGTGGAATCTTTAATTTTAAGTTATGTTTCACGATACTGCACCACTCGCCGAACGCATGCGACCCAAAAGTTTGTCTGAGATCATTGGGCAAGGACATTTGGTGGGAGATCAAGGAATACTTCGTAAAGCAATTATTTCAGGAAGAATACCATCTATTATCCTTTGGGGACCTCCAGGCATAGGTAAGACTACGTTGGCAAATATAATTGCCAATGAGGCAAAAGTACCTTTTCATGTACTCAGCGCGATCAGCGCAGGTGTAAAGGATCTAAGGGACGTGATTGCCAAGGGTAGGCCAGGCCAAAAAAACATTTTATTCATTGATGAGATCCATCGGTTTAATAAATCTCAACAAGATGCTTTGTTGGGTGCGGTGGAGAAAGGAAAGATTACTTTGATTGGTGCAACTACCGAAAATCCTAGTTTTGAAGTTAATGCAGCTCTTTTGTCTAGGGTCCAAGTTTATCGGCTGAATCCCTTGACGTCTGAAGAACTCAATGCCATTATGATGCAGGCCATAGAAAAGGACGACAACCTAAAAACTTACAAGATTATCATTAAGAATACAGAGGCAATTTTCAATCTTTCAGGAGGTGACGCTCGTAAATTATTGAATATTCTTGAACAAGTGGTTACCAGTCAAAAATCAAGTAAAGCAATCATTACAGATGCCATAGTTATAGAGTTGGCGCAACAAAAAACAGTATTGTATGATAAAAAAGGGGAAATGCATTATGACATTGTTTCAGCCTTTATTAAATCCATAAGGGGGAGTGACCCTAATGCAGCAGTATATTATTTGGCTCGAATGATCGAAGGAGGTGAAGACGTTAAATTCATTGCAAGGAGATTGGTGATTTTAGCGGCTGAAGATATTGGTAATGCAAATCCAACGGCTTTAGTTATAGCTACTAGCACTTTTCAAGCAGTAAGCTTCATAGGCTACCCAGAATCGCGTATTATTTTAGCTCAATGCGTTACGTACTTGGCGAGTTCACCCAAGAGTAATGCTAGTTATAAAGCTATCAATGAGGCACAAGCAGAGGTCGTTCGGACTGGTGATTTACCCGTACCTATGGAGTTACGAAACGCATCTAATAAATTTATGAAAGCGGAAGACTTTGGTGAAGGGTATCAATATGCTCACAATCACCCTGAAAACTTCATCTTATCGGAATTTTTACCAACTTCCATAGCTGGAACTAAATTTTATGATCCAGGAAGTAACCCTCGTGAGGAGGAATTACGAAAGCAATTGAGAGGTAAGTGGAAAGGGAAGTATGGATATTGAAGGAAATAACTTTTTTGCGAGATTTAATTGACAAACATTTTTTTGTTATACTTCCACAAATACATAAGATCAAATCTTCTTTTCACTATAAGTAATTAGCATCATTAGCCATTTTTAGTTATTGTTTATTGTAGACCATATTTCAAATTTTGTATTGTAAAATGTGAGAGAAGTTAAAGTTTAATTTCTAGAAAGATATTATAAGTAAAATCATTTAAGTTATGGGGAAAGGAAATTTAGCTAAAGCAATAAAGTTTATTTCGAGCGAAGTTGACTCATTATCTCCAAATGTGATAAGTATCTTGCAAGATGATCAAAAAGAAATTTCACAAACTATCATCAAAACTATTAGATCCAGCCATTGTCCACATTTAAATGAGCTTTTAAATGAACGGTTGAAATTTAGTGAAGTATAATTGGTAAAGAAAATAAAATTGAAAAAAATAGGACTTTTTTATGGGTCAGATACCGGTACTACTGAGTATGTTACCGAACTGCTACTCAAAAAGATTAAAAAAAAGGCACACGTAACTACTTATGAAATTGGTGAGGTTGGTCTTTTAGAATTTGATGATTTTGACTTTTTAATTTTAGGGCTATCGACTTGGTTTGATGGTGATTTACAAAGTGATTGGGAAGGGTTTCATGACACATTCAGAAGGATTAACTTTTCTGGGAAAAAAGTCGCTATATATGGTGTTGGAGACCAAATAGGATATGGTGAATTCTTTGTTGATGGCATAGGTATTTTAGGTAGAATTGTAGTTGAGAATGGAGGAAAAATAATTGGTGCGTGGCCAACTAAAGGATATGATTTTGAGTCTTCAGTGGCAGAATATTTACCAGGATGGTTTATGGGATTGGCCATTGATGAAGATAATCAAGGAGAAATGACAGAACCGCGTATCTCGGAATGGGTGAAACAGATAATGGAAGAGTTTTCGCCAACAAACAAAAAAGTGGCAATTTTTTGAGTTTAGGGAGGCCAAAAAAATTAAATTTTTTAGTGAATTCGAAATTTTATCAATAATATAATTAGCAAGTGTGGTTATTTCAATTGCTACAAATCGTAATCTTAATTACCTAATTTCAGCAATTGAATTTGCTTTCGGTTCTATTGTTATAAGTTCTAGCATTTTTCGGATCTACCTATTTTATTAAATAGAAATATAGTTTTTGGATTTTGTTAATGTAATCTTTCTTTTTTAGTGCGTATGACTCAATAAGATAAATTTTGTCTTGTTAAATTAACTCAAGTGCTTGATGAATATAAAGTGGTGATAGAAGTTTATCAATCACTTAAACCATGAGAAACAAATATTTATGTCACATAATATTTTAATATTACATGAATCATCAAATAATGTAATTTATAAGTGCAAGTGTTGCAATCATTATAATTTCAATTACAGAAATTTATTTTTTCAGTTTACTAAAAAAGAGTTTGATATCTTCACGGAAACTTTGAGATCACTACAACCGCATCACTTTGACCATGATCATCCAGAAGGTCTTAAAGCGCTGGTATTAAATACTAAACTTCCTGGCAAATTAGGGTTTACTCAAGAAGAAGTTTTCCAAATCATTAGCGAAATTGAGCAGGCTTTAATTATGGATGAATTATTTGCATCTCTTCCTATATGATGACTTAGCAATATTGAGCTATTAAAATGATGATGTTTATTCCTTTCGGCTGTATTGGGGACTCTTGACAATAAAAGATATTTTTTAATTAAGATCAATTAATTTCATTATTTGTAGTGATTGATTATTACTATTGTTCGGGATAATCTATCAGACTAGATTCAGTTATATTTATGTTTCTTTTTTAAACAATTACTTTTGATGACTCATAATTGAGAGTCATGAACTTAATAAAATAATAATGAAAAAATATTCAATTGTCATATTCTATTTAATGGTTCTCCTCTTGAATTCATGTAGCAGCAGTTCAAATAAAGAGAAGTTTCAAGAAACGCAGCAAGAAATCAATGTATACACACATAGGCATTATGCACCCGATAAAGAATTATTTGCTCAATTTGAAAAGGAATTAGATATCAAAGTCAATGTGGTCAATGCGAATGCTGATGAACTGATACTCAAAATGGAAAATGAAGGAGAAAAATCTCCAGCTGACGTATTAATTACTGTTGATGCAGGACGTTTAGAAAGAGCTAAAGAAAAAAATCTTTTGCAGCCAATCAATTCTGAGGTATTGACAAGTAATGTGCCTAAGCATTTACGTGATGTGGATGGACATTGGTTTGGCTTGACCAAACGTAGCCGAGTTATTGTTTATGCAAAAGATCGAGTAACTAAAGATCAATTATCTACTTACGAAGCACTTACTGAGGATCAATGGATGGGGAAAATACTAATTCGTTCTTCGGGTAATATTTATAATCAATCCTTAATGGCGTCCATGATTGCAAATCTCGGAGAAGAAGTGGCTGCGCAATGGGCTGCAGGTATACTCAAAAACATGGCAAGGTCACCAAAGGGGAGTGATCGTGACCAAATGAAGGCTGTAGCGGCCGGCGTTGGGGACCTTGCGATCGTCAATACTTATTATGTTGGTAAACTACTTAATTCTCCAGATTCATTAGAGCGTCGGGTAGGTCAGCAGATGGGAATCTTTTTTCCAAATCAAGAGGGAAGAGGAGCGCACATCAATGTGAGTGGCGCCGGTGTAGCAAAGTATTCACCTAATAAGGCTAATGCGATCAAATTCATTGAGTTTTTGTCGAGTGAAGCTGCGCAAGAAATATTTTCTTCTTCCAATTTCGAATATCCGGTAAATCCCATTGTTAAAATATCTCCTTTACTCCAGTCATGGGGTACTTTTAAAGAAGATAAGTTATCATTGTCTAACTTGGGAGTGCTTAATAAATCAGCTGTATTATTATTTGATCAAGTAGGCTGGAAATAAAAAGATATATCTGGATTTGTTTAAGTAGGATGTGTCCCGTTTCATTATGGGAATTAGAATTTTACCCAGTTTAGTATAGTGCCTAAAGCCTCTGTTCTCAATTTTTATAAAGGCAACTCCTACTGGCATGATGCAAAAAAATAACTAAACTTGAATTATCTTTACTAGTAATTTCAACGCTGTTTATCACGCAGACCATAATAAGTCAAATACTTCTTGTTATCATCCTTCTACCATAATGCTAAAATTGACAAGAAGTGGTCTTTACTCACCATCTTAATCATTTTATTATTTGGGATTCCCTTACTGACTATTCTACTAAATTTGTTTAGTGGACCAGGTGAAAGTTGGGAGCACATTAAGGAATATTTGCTTTTAGATTACCTTTCCAATTCTATATTTCTAATGGTTTCTTGTAGTATTTTTACTCTAATTTTAGGAGTGATACCGGCGTGGATCGTATCTACATACAGTTTTCCCTTCAGAAAGCTACTTCAGTGGTTACTTGTATTGCCTTTAGCTTTTCCCAATTATCTAACAGCATACGCTTATGCAGGTTTTTTTGACTATTCGGGTATTTATGAGCAAATTTTGGCTAAGTTCTTCGAAGTAGACCATATTTCGCACATAGATGTCATGGGAATTTGGGGTTTGGCTTGTGTCATGAGCTTTTCACTTTATCCTTATGTTTATCTTTCTGCCAGAAGCTTTTTTATCAATCAATCGCAAAGGCAAATGAGTGCGGCCAAGGTATTGGGAGCAGGTCGATTTAAGGCTTTTTATTCAATTGCGCTACCCTTGGCAAGGCCAGCGGTGGTCGGTGGTTTACTTCTAGTTGTTATGGAAGTTTTGGGTGATTATGGATCGGCTTATTATTATGGTGTCAGCACCTATACTACAGCTATTTTTAGGTCTTGGTTTTCCCTTGAAGAACCTGAAACTGCTGTATATTTGTCAGCTCAGTTGTGTATTTTTGTTCTTTTCTTGATTGTGTTAGAGCGAGGTTTCAGGGGGAGGAAAAAATATCAATTTAATAGTGAGAGTACGTACAGAATGATTAAAAGTACATCTAATGCATATAGGCAGATCATGTTCATTCTGATAATCATGATTCCAATTTCACTAGGTTTCATATTACCTTTGATTCAAATGTTGTATTGGGCATCAATTACGTTTGTTGACGTTTGGTCGACCCCATTCTTAACTATTGTTTGGTCAAGTTTCTATCTTTCGATGATTACAGCATTGATTTGTATTTTTATTTCTCTGTTTTTGATTTTTGCTGCTAAGTGGAGTCGATCTCATGTGATTGAACGATTAAGTAGCTTGCCTGTTATGGGTTATGCAGTCCCGGGTGTAGTGATTGCTGTGGGCATCATGATTCCCACCTTAACTTTTGATAAATGGCTAATAAATATGGCAAAAGATTATTTTAATTATTCGATAGAATTTTTGATTAACGGTACCCTTATAGGCTTAATTTTTGCTTATGTTGTCAGGTTTTTTGCGGTTGCCTATCATCCTATAGAGGCGAGTATACAAAAGACAGGTATACGATTTGATCAAGTAGCGCAAATGATGGGAGTTCAGAAGTGGAAAAGAATGTTACAAATTAATATACCTCTCAACAAGCTGGGACTCATAAGTGGAGTTATGTTAGTTTTTGTGGAGACGATGAAGGAATTACCACTGACCCTATTGCTTAAGCCTTATGGCATCATGACTCTCTCGGTAAAGGCATTTGAATATGCAAGTGATGAGCGTATCGCTGAAACTGCATTACCGGCTTTATTTATTATAATGACTGGCTTAATTCCAATATTTCTCTTAAATAGGATGATGAACATATGACCGTACTCAATATTCAAAGGGTAACGAAAAGCTATAAATTGTACCAAAAACATGTATTATCCAATTTAGATTTCACCTTACAAAAGGGGGAAATTTGTGCTTTTATAGGTGAGAGTGGGACTGGGAAAAGCACCTTATTAAATCTTATTGCTGGATTAGAGGCAAGTGATTCAGGGAAGATTATCATTGGAGGTAAGACGGTTGATAGTGATGGTACCTTTATTGCAGCAGAGGATCGAAGTGTAGGGTTTGTATTCCAAGATTTTGCCTTGTTTCCTCATATGAGTGTAAAAAAGAATGTTGGTTATGGATTAGCTAAGACCGAATATAAGACTGCTCGCGTATCAGAGGTATTGCGCATGGTGGAATTAGAGTCCTATGGAGATAGATATCCTGACGAGCTTTCTGGAGGAGAACAACAACGGATTGCCCTAGCTCGAGCTTTGGCACCTAATCCAAAACTGCTGCTTCTTGACGAACCTTTTAGTAATTTAGATATGGCACTGAAATCTCAGATTAGAAATGAGCTTTTTGAAATCATAAAAGCAACGGGTGTCAGTTGTATTTTTGTCACCCATGATGCAAATGATGCAATTTCATTAGCTCATAAAATTGCAGTATTGGATCAAGGGGAAGTGATACAAATGGGAACTCCAAAAGCACTTTTTGATCAGCCCCTCACACCTGGAATTGCTAGATTTTTTGGAGAAATCAATATATTTAATCATAAGGATTTTCAGCATTTTGAAATAAAATTAGCTAAGGCTGACTTTTATGGGATCAGACCCGAACAGATAAAATACAGCCTGAAACCTGAAGAAAATAGCCATTCTGTTATTATTATTAAGGAGACTTTTCATGGTTTATGGCGAAAGTATAGGGTTAAGCTATCCAGTCAAATTGAACTTGATATGATAGTGGATGCCCAAACGCCCATCGAGGTGAAAGAGGTTTTTATTACCTTGCCTCTTGAGAATCTATTGGCGTTTCATAAACAAGATTAATTGGGTATGATTTGATACTTTGGTTGAGATTGCTTTCTTAGTTATTTAGATTTTGAAAATCCAAGTTCCTGTATATTTACTATTTCTTTATTTGTAAAGTCCACTTTAAATAATGTCTCTATGAAGCAAATTATAGGACCGTTTACTCAAATGATAACCTTCCGTCATACGGCTTTAAAAGGGCCATTGAAAGCTTCAGATATGTATATCGTTGAAAATGCGGGAGTTTGTGTTGATTCGGGGTTTATTGTAGAGGTTGGCCCTTTTGAGGACTTGGTTAAAAATAAGGCTATCTCATCTGTAATGGAGATCAGTAGTTCTCATGTTTTGATCCCTGGTTTGATAGATTGCCATACCCATATGGTTTGGGCAGGCTCAAGAGCAGCGGATTTTGAACGTCGAAATAGTGGGTTGAGTTACCAAGAAATTTTGGCTTCAGGGGGAGGCATATTAGATACGGTAAAATGGGTGGGACAAGCGACCAAAGAAGATCTTAAAAATCAACTTCATCAAAGAATAATTAGACATCAGTTTGATGGAGTCACCACCCAAGAAATCAAAAGTGGCTATGGTTTAGATGCTCAAAATGAACTTAAAATGCTGGAAGTGATTCAGGAGGTCAATAGGCAGGTAGAAGTAGATCTAATTCCTACTTTTTTGGGTGCCCATGTTTGTCCAAAAGGTTACGAACGGGTCGCTTATTTGGATTATTTATTGTCTGAGGTAGCTCCAAAAGCGAAGTTAATGACTAACCGTGCAGATGCTTTCGTAGAAGCTGAGGCATTTCCAGTGCATTTGGCACAACCTTATTTAATGGGCATGAAAAAGTTAGGGTTTGATTTAACATTGCATGCCGATCAATTCTCAAGGGGAGGAGCCGCATTGGCCGTCCAAATTGGAGCAAAAAGTGCGGATCATTTGGAGTCAACGACTTTCAAAGATATTCACTTACTCGGGACTTCCAATACAGTGGCCGTTGTCTTACCCGGAGCATCTTTGGGTTTAGGCATGGCTTTTGCTCCTACCAGAGCTTTATTAGACGCAGGTGCGTGTCTCGCGATTGCCTCAGATTGGAATCCTGGTTCTGCACCCAATGGAGATTTATTGGCACAATGTGGTATTTTAGCCGCATATGAAAAGCTGACTGCTGCAGAGACATTTTCTGGAATCACCTTTAGAGCGGCGCAAGCGCTTGGACTTACCGATAGAGGTAGATTAGCACCTAATTATTTATTTGATGCTATTGCTTTTCCTACACATGATTACAGAGAGATTCTCTACCAACAGGGGACTTTAAAACCTGATATTATTTGGAAAAAAGGAGATTTGTTGATAGATGGCACTACCTAAAATTTTTTCAAAAGGGTCCACTAAAACCCTTTTGAAAAATTTGACTTTTATTTTTCAGCGAAAGGTCTATTTTTGTCTTGGTTCAAAAAACACAGCATGCAAGCACTTAATGATTTTCTCGCACTAATTGATAGTTTTATTGGAAGTTCTTTCTGGTTTCCCTATGTATTGATAGGGACTGGATTATTTTTTACTTTTTATCTTAAATTTCCTCAAATAAGGTATTTTAGTTTTGCAATTAAGGTTTTGAAGGGCAAATTTCAACGTTCTGAAGATGAGGGAGACACTTCTCATTTTCAAGCATTGACCACTGCATTATCTGGTACCGTAGGCACTGGAAATATATCAGGCGTTGCTCTAGCAGTGCACATGGGTGGTCCTGCTGCTCTTTTTTGGATGCTGATTACTGCAGCTGTGGGCATGTGTACCAAATTTGTTGAGGTGACTCTGTCACATAAGTACCGTGAAAAGGCAGCAGATGGTAGTATGTCTGGTGGCCCCATGTACTTTATGAAAAAGAAAATGAAGATGCCCTGGTTAGCAGGCATTTTTGCTGCAGCTACCGTTCTTTCATCATTCGGTACGGGTAGCTTACCCCAGATAAACAGTATTTCTAACGCCATTCAAGCCACCTTTGATATAGATCTTTGGATAACAGGCCTGGTACTATCTATTCTTTTGGGTGTTGTGATTGTTGGTGGAATAAAGAGAATTGCTTCGGTTACTGAAAAACTAGTACCCAGTATGGCCCTCATTTATTTTCTGGGTGCCCTTGCGGTTATTTTTTATAATATTGAAAATATATGGCCCTCCTTTTTATCCATATTTCAGCATGTATTCAGTCAAACAGCGGCTACGGGGGGATTTCTTGGAGCCTCTATTGCTTTCGCATTGAACAAGGGGGTTGGGAGAGGGCTTTTTTCCAATGAAGCGGGGCAAGGAAGTGCCCCTATCGCACATGCTTCAGCGAAGGGTAAAGAACCAGTTTCGGAAGGCCTTGTAGCCATCTTAGAGCCTTTTATTGATACCATTGTAATCTGTACTTTGACCGGATTGGTTTTACTTTCATCAGGTGTTTGGAATGAGAAGCATCAAAATAAATTTCAATATACAGATATGGAAGTATTGCAAGGTATTTATAATGATTATTCAGAGGAGGGGATAGAGGATTTATATGGTCATATTTCTGGTGAAAAAACCTTGCCCTTCTTTGCTGGAAGTTTAGATGTGATAGATGGAATAATTCAAAATGAAGTGACTATTATTCATGCAAGGTCAAAAGCAGAAGATATTAAGTTATCATTGGATGATAAGCCTTGGACAGGTTCTGTAGCCATAATCAATGGGAAATCTCAAAATCCTGAAATTATATTCAGTGGAAAATCACTTGTACATAGCGCACCTCTTACGGCGATTGCCTTTCAGCGTAGTTACTTCGGTAAATGGGGTCAGTATATTGTTTCGATTGGGCTACTATTATTTGCTTTCAGTACGGCCATTTCTTGGTCTTATTATGGAGATCGAGCAATGATTTATTTGTTTGGAGCCAATAGTGTTATTTATTTCAGAATTGTATATGTCATTGCTTTTTTCTTGGCAGCATTTGTTGATACAACTATTATATGGACTCTTTCAGGGATTACAATCGCGTTGATGACTCTACCCAATCTTTTTGGTTTACTTTATTTGAGAAAAGATGTAAAGAGTTCTGTGTCCGAATATTGGATTGATTTCAAAAAAGACTGGCCCAATGAAAAAACACCTGAATAATCTATAAAAGTCTTAGGTTGAAGATCTCATAAGATTTATCTCTTTGGACCAAGATCAATATCATGGTTTTAAAATAGCTTTTATTCGTTACCAAGATGGATTTCTAGCCAAGATATTCTCTGGGTGACCATTGAGGTCATCACCATATCGCATGTAGGTATGGTCAGCGCCGTCATAAATTTTGAATTCATATTTTTTTTGATATTGCTTCATAGTGGCCTCTGAATTAGAGATTGTCGCATTGACTCGTTGATCAGCCATGGATCTTGTTCAATCATTCAGACCTCTATTTTCATAAATAAGCATAATGACTTTATCAGACTTACTTGATTCAGAATAGGTTATAAAACAACTTAGATTTCGACCATTAGGCGCTAACTGAATCCATTCATGGTGCCGTGGTGAATGTTCCAACTATGCTATTTCATAGGATTAAGCCAAAGTGATTGTGGATATGAGAAACAAATTAGAGAGGATGAATGTATATTTCATAATTTATTTATTTCTTTCAATGGGATATCTAGTCTTACCGATATTCCTTTAATTTTATTAACCAATGAAGTATGATTTTTTGATTTGGAAATTAAGTGTTTTTCTCCTGTATTTAATTTTAGATAGGCCACGTATTCATCGTACCGATTGTGGCATGCTCGTCCGCCCCAAGAAGTCA
>NZHT01000112.1 GCA_002691385.1 Flammeovirgaceae bacterium
GCTTAAAATCAATATATCATTAACTATTTATAAACGGAATTCAATTAAATTAATAATCATAAGAGTTTTAGAGTACAAAATAAATTGAACATTAGAGCGCATTGCTTTAGAAATATTTTTAATAATTTGTAACAAAGTGTAATATTCTATATAGATATTTTTTATTTATAGAGGATTTATTAAATTACTAAGTTGTATAGATACGTGTATTTGTATTAAAAATTTAAAAAAAGGTAAATAAATTGATATTTGATTATTTAAAGAATATAAATCGTTATTTAGGACTATTATTACTTCTTGGTATTGTTTTTACTCAAAGTAGTAGAGACTGTTCAAATTATTCTAATTCCGATGAGTGTAGAGAGGCAGGTTGTGCTTGGGATGATGAAGAGGGGTGCTTTAGGCTAGATGAAGAAGGTGAGTCGGAATTTGAATGTGGAGATATAGATAATTCAATTGAATGCGAGGCATTGGGTTGCGAATGGGAAGGCAGTTCTAATATGCCTAGCGGTCAGTGTGTAGAGGGAGATCAATGGCAAGATGAATGCATGTATTTTGAAAGTGAAGATGAATGTAGAGAAGCTGGCTGCTCATGGGATTCAGAATATGGATGCTATAGATCAGATGATGATGGGGGCGATGGAGGTGATGTAGATTTTTGCAGAGACCTTTCTCAAGATGAATGTTCAGAGGCAGAAGATTGTGAATGGATGATTGAAATTGTTGTTGAAGATGGGGTTGTAGAATATATTGAATATTGTGGCTATAATAATTTAAATCCATGTAACTATTTAAATGAAGAGGAGTGCAGTGATACTTTAGATTGTTTTTGGAGTGAGTGGGGCTTTTGTGAAGTTGTAGACTGCGAAGGTGATGACTGTGAAGATTCAGGAGACGATTGTGATGCAGACCTTGTGTGTGGAGAAGCAATTACCTGTTGTGAAGGATTGCTTTATCCTACAACCTGCTGTGAGAGAAATTGTGATGAACCTATTGGTGAATGTGAAGGCTCTGGAGAGGATTGTGATGCAGACCTCGTGTGCGGAGAAGCAATAACATGTTGTGATGGAGTGCTATATCCTACAACCTGTTGTGAGAGAAATTGTGATGAACCTATTTCTGAATGTGAAGATCCTGGAAATGATGAATGTGAAGATGGTGACATGAATTATGAGGATCCATGTATGCCAATGGAATGTTTTGATGGAGAATGGTCTATTATACTTGTTATAGATTGCGCTGAAGAGATGGGCGTTCCATGCGAAGGTGGCTATTATGAACCTCCTTCTGAAGGTGAATGTTGTTCAGTTTGTATTGAGAGTGATTGTGACGCAGACCTCGCGTGCGGACAAGCGATAACCTGTTGTGAAGGATTGCTTTATCCTACAACCTGCTGTGAGAGAAATTGTGATGAACCTATTTCTGAATGTGATGATCCTGGAAACGGTGAATGTGAAGATGGTGAGATGAATAATGATAATCCATGTAATCCTATGGAATGTTGGGATGGACAATGGGTTGAAATTGTTATTGATTGCGCTGAACAGATGGGCGTCCCTTGTGAGGGTGGCTACTATGAGCCTCCTGCTGCTGGTGAGTGCTGTTCTACATGCGTAGAGTATGCATCTGGAGATGTTAATGGAGATCAGTTGGTGAACGTTGTAGATATAGTAATGGTTGTAAATATGATATTAGAAGGTGATTACTATTATGCAGGTGACGTAAATAGCGATGGTCAACTTAATGTTGTGGATATAGTTTCTATGGTTAATATTGTTCTTAGTTCAGCTAGAGAAAATACTTTTGATTCATCTACTAGAGCATCTCTAAATGGTAGCATGCTTAATTTTGAGGGAAGCGTGGGAGCATTTCAAGCTAGTGGAGAGTTAGTTTCTAATTTAAATGGCCAAGATCTTATGATGATGGATAATGGGAAAGTTGTAGTTTTTAATTTGAATGGGCTTTTGGATACAAAGTCATTTACTTTTTCATCGGTTCCTTCTGATTTAATCATTGCTTCTTCAAATGGAGAAGTAGTTGAAATAAGTAGCATCCTCCCTGGTTTTTTTAGATTAAATGAAGTTTATCCTAATCCGTTCAATCCATCAACAAATATATCATATGCTATTGATGTTAATTCGTATGTAAATATTTCAATTTATGATATTGCTGGTAAGAAAATAGATGAGCTTGTAAATACTAAGCAGTATATTGGAAATTATAATATTAACTGGAATGCTGGTTCTAATCCTTCAGGTATATATTTTGTTAAGCTATTTGCAAATGAACAAACTGCGATTCAAAAAATTATCCTTATAAAATAATTCTAATTTATATTTGATAATGAGGCCTGTCTATTGCTGACAGGCCTTTTTTATTAAGTATAAAACTTGAGCATAATAAATATGAATATAAATATGGGAGATATATATGCAATTATGACCGCATTTTGCTGGTCTACTGCTGTCATATTATTTGATATTTCATCAAAGAAATTAGATAGCTATCAGATGAATGTAATAAAAAATTTAATTGGAGTGTGTGGTTTTATTATTAGTATAATTTTTTTAGGTATTCCATTTCCTAATTTTACTTNTTCAGAAATATGGATTTTGTTGATTAGTGGTNTTATAGGTGTGGCTATCGCAGACCTGTTTTTTTTAACCGCCCTTAAAAAGCTAGGATCAAGTCTTCTTGCGGTAGTNTCTACGATNTATTCACCTTCTATTTTTGTTATTGCTTATATCATGTTCCGTGAGACAATAACCNNTCNGTCTTACCTAGGAGCCATCTTGGTAATTGCTGGAATAGTTGTAACAACTTATAAAGCTCCAAAAGTATTAGATAGAAAAAAATTATATTTAGGTATATTCTTTGGTATAATAGCTCAATTCCTTACAGCATATTCGGTGCTACTTGTACGTCCAATTATGGAAAATAATCCAATATTAATTATAGCCCTTTGTAGGTTTAGTATAGGTTTATGTGTAACTATGGGGATTTTAGCTTTTAGAGACGGTCCATCAGGATTAATATCTACTGTTAAAACTGGTCTTAGGATGAAAAGTATTGTTTTTGGAGCATTTTTAGGCACCTATCTTTCAGTTATATTTTGGCTGGCTGGGTTTAAATATACTCTAGCAGGAAGGGCAGCTATCTATAATCAGTTATCAACAGTATTCATTGTTATTATGGCTGTACTATTTTTAAAGGAAACTATGTCTATGAAAAAATGGATAGGTGTTTTTCTTTCAGTTTCAGGAGCAGTATTAGTTTTTATAAGTAATTAAGTTTATTAAATAATATATAATTAAAAAATGTATAAAAAATAAATTAAAATATATAATAGAGAGATTAATTATGGAATATTCATATTCAAAAGATATTATAATTAGCTGTAAAGATGCCGAAGAAGTTGTAAGAAAGGAGCTTTCAGGTGTTGGTTTTGGGGTATTAACTGAAATTAATATAAAGGATGCTTTTAAGTCTAAATTAGACCTTGATTTTAAAAACTATAAAATCTTAGGTGCCTGCAATCCAGGCTTGGCTCATGAAGCGATAGGATTAGAAAGTATGGTTGGTATCTTGATGCCATGTAATATTTTGATTATTGATAATGAAGACGGTACTTCAAAAATTGTTTTTCCTAAAGCTAGTGAATTGCTTAAAATGACTGAAAATGAGAAGCTTTTAAAATTATCAAACAAGGTTGATGAATTGCTAGAGTCTGCATTTAATAATATTTCTTAAAATTATTAAGTTATGAAGTCTTTTACTAGAAAAGAAATACTTAGATTATTAGGTTTTATCGGCGTATCAACAGTCCTTGGTTCAGTTGCATCCAAGTTTCAGGGAATTAAATCTAGTGTTGATAAAAGCTTTAAAGATAATCCTGTTATAGAAAAAGAAAGATTACCAGACTCAGGACCTTGGCCTACTAAGGATCCATTTCTTTTTTGTGTGCATCATAATGACCATTATCCAAAAGGTAATAGCTCTTTAGGACCAATTGAGACGTTGCAAGGTAGAGATATTGGGCAGGATTTTTCAAATAAGAATGGCTGGAGCATGTACCATGGACATAAGATCCCAGGTTTTCCGAGGCACCCACATAGAGGTTTTGAAACAGTAACAGTTGTTAGGGAGGGACTTATTGACCATGCAGATTCTTTAGGTTCTGCAGCCAGATATGGAAATGGAGATGTACAGTGGTTAACAGCAGGAGATGGGATTCAACATGCAGAAATGTTTCCTTTATTTAATAAAACCAAATCTAATCCTATGAGCTTCTTTCAAATTTGGTTAAATCTACCTGCATCGCGTAAACGAGTTAAGCCTAATTTTACAATGTTTTGGGCTGATAGCGTTCCCATTATAAATGTTCAAGATAGCTCAGGAAAACTATCAACCATAACCTTGATTTCTGGAAGATATGGCCAAAATCATTCTCCTAAACCGCCTGCTGATTCGTGGGCTGCTAAGAAGGATAGTGATGTTGCGATATGGAACATTAAATTAAGTTCTGGTGCAACCTGGGTTATGCCTAAAACAAATAAAGCTACAGTGAGGTCATTATATCTAATTAATAGTGGAGATATCATATTGAATAGTGAAAGAATTTCAGGTAAAAGCAAGGTTGAGATAAAGTCTGATATAGATATTAAGATAAAGGACCTTGGTCAGGGGATGGAACTCTTATTATTACAAGGTAGACCTATATCAGAACCAGTTTCAAAACATGGACCGTTTGTTATGAATTCTCAATCTGAAATTAGGGAAGCATACCATGATTACCAAAAAACGCAATTTGGAGGATGGAATTGGGATAGTGATGCTCCAGTTCATGGAAGTGATCCTAAGCGATTTGCAAAATATATAAATGGTGAAACAGAGTATCCTGGATAAAAAATAGACTTTTCTTTAAGCTTGTTAAATTCTCTTTGTTGCTTTCTTTAGCCATTGTAATACATCATCTTCTAAAAATGGACTTACTTTCTCATAAACTTCTTTGTGATAGTTATTTAGCCAGTTTATTTCATCATTATTCATTAGTGATCTATCAACTAAGCGAGTATCAATAGGTACAAATGTAAGGTTCTCAAATCCCAATAAGTTTTTACCATCCACAGAACCTATCTTTTTAACGAAAATAAGATTTTCTATTCTTATTCCAAATTCATTTTCTTTATAATAGCCTGGCTCATTTGATACTACCATTCCGGGCAATAGTGGTACACTATTTGCTCCCTTTCCTATGCGATGAGGCCCTTCGTGTACATTTAGATAGGATCCAACACCATGACCAGTTCCATGGTCAAAGTCATATCCATGGTGCCATAGATATTGTCTAGCAAGTGTATCGAGATGTTGACCTCCAATACCTTCAGGAAACTGAGCATTAGCTAATGAAATATGACCTTTTAAAACAAGCGTGAAGGTTTTTTTTATAAAATCACTAGGGGCACCAATTGCAACTGTACGAGTAATATCTGTAGTACCATCTAGATATTGTCCACCGCTATCGACTAGATATACTGAATTAAGCTCAAGATTTCCAGGAACTTCATAGTTTGTATGACTATAGTGGCACATCGCAGCATTTTTTGCTGCTGCGGATATCGTTCCAAAGCTTTTGCCTCTAAAACCTTCCAGTTTAGTTCTTAAATCATCTAGCTTATCAGATAAAATGGCTTCATTGTGTAGCCTTCCTGCTTCAACTTCATTATCTAGCCAAAATAAGAAATTACATTCAGCTACAGCGTCTTTAATATGACAGCTTTGCATACCTTTAATTTCAGTATCATTTTTGCATGCTTTAGGTAGAGTGCAAGGGTCTTCTTTAATTATAATCTCTAAACTAGCTTCCTTAATAATATTTTGTGCCCAAAGATTACTATTGGTATTATCAAATTGTATTTTAGAACCAGATATTTTCTTTAATTGTAAATTAATTTCATTAGGTTCAAAAACATTAACTTTTTTACCGACATGTTTTTCAAAGCCATCTGGAATTTTATTATTAGATATAAATAGATCAAACATGCCATCTTCATATAAAACTCCATGCGATAGTAAAACAGGATTGCAAGGAACATCTTTACCTCTAATGTTTAGGAGCCATGCAATTGAGTCTAATTGAGTTATTAATGCAGCTTTGCAATTATTCTTTTTAATTTTTTCACCAAGTCGCTTTCTTTTATCAAAGCTTGATTCGCCAGTATATTCTTCAGAAAGTAGAAAAGCTTTCTCATTTACAGCTTTAGGTCGATTATTCCAGAACAGATCTATAGGGTTTTCTTTTAGAGACTGTAAAACTATATTGTTGCTTAATGTTTTTTGAAAAACATCTTTCCAATTAGCCCTATGCATCCTTGGGTCATATCCTATTGCTCCACCTAAGCTATGATTTTGATTTATCCATTTAGATGATGAATCCTTAGTTATATCTAGAATGTCAAACAAGTTACTATCTACCTGCTCTTTAACTTGGATTGTATACCTTCCATCAACAAATACAGCGGCTTTATCTTGAGATATTATAGCCATTCCTGCTGAACCTGTAAATCCAGTTGCCCATGCTAATCGCTCATTTTCTGGGGGTATATATTCAGATAAATATTCGTCATCATGGGGAACTATAAAAGCATCTAGTTTATTATTTGTTAAATATAGTCTTATATCAGATAAATTTTGCTTAATTGAAGTCATATTTCCTCTTTTATTTTTATAAATCGTTTGGTACCTTGACCTTTTTATATCCTAAGAGATTTTCTAGTGTATTAAAAGTGTTTACATCGGTAGACATTTCAATATCATTACCAGTAAAATCGGATGGATGTTGATGTCCGCAGGCATATGTTAACTGTGTAATCTGTTTATTTAAACCTTGAATATATTGCGTAACTCTTTCTGATTTAGATTGAATATCTAATCCATGTTGTAGCCATCGATTATGAGTTGCAATACCAGTAGGACATTCTCCTGTATGACATTTTTGGGCTTGAATACAGCCAATAGAGAGCATCGCTTCCCTTGCTATATTAATTAAATCACATCCCATTGCAAAGGCTACTACAGCCCTATCAGGAAAGCCTAGTTTAGCACTACCAATCCATGTAATATCATTAACGAGTTGATGATCTTTAAAAATTTTATAAACCCTCTCAAAACCAATTTTAAATGGTAGTGAGACATGATCAGCAAATGACATTGGAGCAGCACCTGTTCCACCTTCACCACCATCTATTGTAATAAAATCTGGCCCCTTGTTTGTTTTTTTCATTTCTAAAGCTAGTTCTTCCCAAAAATCTGTCTTTCCAACAGCTGATTTAATACCAGTAGGAAGACCTGATAGTGATGCTAGTTTTTCTATAAATTGTATGAGCTCTTTAACATTTGAAAATTGATTATGACTATTTGGAGATATACAATCTTCATCGCTTGATACCCCTCTAATAGTTGAAATTTCTGATGTGATTTTATCTTTAGGAAGAATACCACCCTTCCCAGGTTTTGCTCCTTGAGATAATTTGATTTCAATCATTTTTATATTAGAGTTGTTTTTTATAGATTTTATAAATGAAGTTTCACAAAAATTTCCATTTTTATCTCTACATCCAAAGTATCCAGTACCAATTTGCCATATGAGATCTGCACCATGTCCATGATACTTACTTATTCCACCTTCTCCTGTGTTGTGGTAGCAATTTGCATTTTTTGCTCCTATATTTAATGAGCTAATAGCATTTTT